>PXCO01000182.1 GCA_003565295.1 Cyclobacteriaceae bacterium | reverse complement strand
GATTTCCGACACCGAAATGCGCGAATCAATCGCCAAAGGCTCGGAGAAAGTCGACAAAAAAGACGAAGACGAGCCAAGACGCAAGAAGTAACATCACGGCCCTCGTGTAAAATTTTAAAGCCGGTTTCTGATGAAAATTCAGAACCGGCTTTTTTAGTTGAATACCGTTGCTTCACAAAAAACAGGCCGAAAGAGGAGACTGAAATAATCAAGTAGCTGTTTGCTAAAATAACTTAACTGTTGTAACATTACAGGCTTGTAAAGAATGCCTGAAAACCATGTAAGGGCATTAGTTTAAGACGTATAATAACAGGAATTTATTAACAAACGGGATAGCACGTGGATTTATTGATATTAACTCCATTAGCTGCCATTGTAGCACTGGTGGCAGCCTTCATTTTAGCAAAAAGCGTATTAAGCGCCCCAACCGGGGATGAAACAATGAACAGCATTGCCGATGCTGTGAAAGAGGGCGCAGGGGCATATATGAGTCGGCAGTATACAACAATTACTTATGTGGCAGCCGCTATTGTAGCTGTATTCGCTCTTATAGCCTTCACGCAGGAAGGTCAGGCCGCCACTACCTGGTGGTGGACGACCATCGGATTTGCCGTTGGTGCCTTGTTTTCCGCACTGAGCGGATATGCAGGTATGACCATTGCCGTGCGTTCCAATATTAGAGTGGCGGAAGCTGCCAAAACCGGCCTTCCCGGTGCGTTAAAGCTGGCTTTTAACGGAGGTGCAGTTTCCGGGCTGGCTGTAGCCGGTTTGGCACTTTTAGGCGTGGCCGGATTCTTCTACCTGTTTGACAACGTACTCGGCCTTGCCGATCCTGTGAACCCACTCGTTGGTTTCGCCTTCGGCTCCTGCCTTATTTCTCTTTTTGCCCGTGTGGGTGGTGGTATCTACACCAAGGCTGCCGATGTGGGTGCCGACCTTGTTGGTAAAGTTGAAGCCGGTATTCCAGAAGACGATCCACGTAACCCGGCCGTAATTGCCGATAACGTGGGCGATAACGTGGGCGACTGTGCCGGAATGGGCGCCGACCTTTTCGAAACCTATGCCGTAACTGTAATCGGTGCCATTCTCCTGGGCTACCTGCTTCCCGATGCTCAGGTTGTTACCGCTTTTGTAACCTATCCGCTGTTCTTAGGGGCGTTTGCTCTGATGGCAAGTATCGTATCCGTGTTTTTTGTTCGTATGGGCAAAGACAACAACATTATGAATGCCTTGTATAAAGGTATGTATGCCAGTGCTATTATCTCTGTTGCAGGCTTCGCGTGGATTACGCACGCCATTTTTGGTGATTCAAACTTTGCTGAACTGGCCCACCTCACGAATGCACCCACAAGCTGGCTAAGCCTGTTTTATGCTACCCTGGTGGGTATCGTAGTTGTTATCGGGCTGATACACATCACCGAATATTACACCTCTACCAAGTACAGCCCGGTTAGAAAAATTGCCAAGTCTTCCGAGACGGGCTCCGCTACCAACATCATAAGTGGTCTTGCGGTGGGAATGGAAAGCACGCTGTATCCGACTATAGTTTTGGTTCTGGCGCTGTTTCTCAGCTTCATATTTGCAGGTATCTATGGAATCGCGATTGCGGCCGTCGCCATGCTTAGTGTTACCGGAATGATTATCGCTATGGATACCTACGGACCGATTACCGATAACGCCGGTGGTATTGCCGAAATGAGCAACCTTCCGGACAGTGTGCGTGCCAACACCGATGCTCTTGATGCCGTTGGTAACACAACCAAAGCCGTAACCAAAGGCTATGCTATCGGCTCAGCAGCTCTTGCGGCCCTCGTACTCTTTGCCGATTACATTCTGAATCTGGAAAAAGCCGGATACACCGATGTTTTCGCGCTCAACGATCCTATCGTTCTTACAGGTTTGTTTATCGGTGCCATGCTGCCGTTCCTGTTTTCTTCTTATTTGATGGAGGCTGTTGGAAGAGCAGCCGGTGCGGTGATTGAAGAAGTACGCCGTCAGTTCCGTGAAATGCCGGGTATCATGAAAGGCCAAACCAAGCCCGAATACGGAGCTTGCGTGGATATCGTAACCAAATCCGCTCTTAAGGAAATGGTAATTCCCGGTCTGCTGGCCGTTTTTGCTCCGCTGATCGTTGGCTTCCTGTTTGGTCCGCTGGCTCTTGGTGGTCTTCTGATTGGTGTGATTGCATCCGGTCTGATGATGGCCCTTATGATGTCGAACGGTGGTGGCGCATGGGATAACGCCAAGAAGTACATCGAAGACGGCAACCACGGCGGAAAAGGCAGCGAAGCGCATGCCGCAGCCGTTGTTGGGGATACCGTTGGCGATCCGTACAAAGATACTGCCGGTCCGTCAATCAACCCGCTTATCAAGGTGATTAACACCGTTGCCCTGATTTTTGCGCCCCTGATTGCTGCAGTTGGCGGTATTCTGCTCTAAGTGCAAACTAAAAGCATTTTTTCAACGGGTCTGGTTTCCTGCAAGGAAATCAGACCCGTTTTGT
>PXCO01000003.1 GCA_003565295.1 Cyclobacteriaceae bacterium | reverse complement strand
TCTATCATGGAAATGATGTATTCCTCAGATGATCCTGAAAATATCCAAAAACTTGCCGAAGAGTTTGCCCTGGAGCTCAATATTCAACTTGATTATGAGGCCATGCGATTTGATATTTATGAAGATATCTACAACGGCATCGTGTTGGCCGTGCCGGAAGGCCGTTCTTTGTTGTTCAACCCAGTGGAAGAAGCCTTTCAGGTAGAAAATAAAGATGGAAATGATATGCACCTCTTTTTTTATGGTATGCAAAGCGATTTTTCCCAAACTGACTTTGAGGAATTGCTATTCTCCGTTGGCGACATCATCAATGAAGATTTTGCCTCGCGCTATGGAATGAGTGGTTTTACCATTGATGAGGAATATTCCTATTGGGACGAATTTGAGGGGAATAGGAAGGTAGCCTGGATCCTGTCATTAGGAAATGAACACCTGATAGGCGAGGATGGCCTGGAGTACGCACTATACATGTATATGACCCTGCTCATGAACGAAGACAAATCCTTTCTTTCCTTTGCCACCATCCCCATTCCTGTAGAACTGGTGGAGATGGCCATGACTTATGGGCTGGACTGCAACAACCCCGGCCTCTATGGAGAATATTGCAGGTATTTCAACCAAGTTTTTCAAACCTTTGCTGCAGCCCATTTAACTAGTTTTGCCTATTGAAAAAGTTCTCATTGAACCCCATATTCAATTTGCTAATTCGGCATACCCTGTTGTCTGCATTATCGTAATCTTCCAACAAGCGCTGATCGCCAGTCAGTTTTTTTGACAGATTAAAAAGGCTTTCATTTATTCCGCTTTTCTGTTAAGGTTATTGTGTGCTAATCTCCCCCATTGGCTTTAGCCATTCCTTCTATCATTTTATTCCTTTTCATTACTGATATACGGAATCAAAATTCCTGATACATTGATTTTTCTTGATTGGTCGGTTTCATTTTTATGTCACCATATTTGAGTTCCTCCCCCGCACCGATATAAACATTTTGCACCTTCCCTTCCGGATTTTCGGTGATTACGGCAAATGATCCCTTAAAGGAAATCCCAAGTTTCTCATCAACAAATTCTTCGTTCTTAGTCTGAGCGATAATGTATTGTACCAGTAGGTTTCCAGCCACCTCACTTTGTACCCGTAACCCTTTAAAAACCCCTCCCTGTTCCAGTCTTTTTACGGATTTTATAGAATGGTTGTCCTTGTCTCCATCAAAGGGCTCGAAGACCACCACAAACGGTTGATCCCAGGCCTCTCCCATTTTACGAATGATCAACGTTGGTGTGGGTTCACTTTCGTAAGGTATAGGGGATTCAAAAGTAGGTGGGGCAAGCACCTTTGTGTACTGCCGGTTAGCATCACCCGGAATGTGTAAGTCCATAAAGATGGGCTCTTCAAATTTTTCGGCCTGAAACCTGGCCCGTACCTCTTTGGTATAGTTTCCAGTCGATTGTACTTCGTCAAAAAAATGCCACCCAGGGTGGCGGTAGGTTTGGTTTTGTACCCATGGCAAGTCCGCATTGGCCATGTATCTTTCAGGAGTTGGCTTAAAGTTGATATCACCATTTAGCAATGCTAACCTGTCTCCAATATTATGGTACAAATAATCATGGTATTGATCATGCAATTTGGACTTTGACCGGAAAATATCCACGTAGTATCCTGTAGTTTCAGAGGTCCGAATCAGTGCCAGTGTACGTTCCTGATAAGCCTCCGCCTGCTCCCCCTTGTCATCCACAAAACTGGTCGTTGAAAAAGAATGGTATGGTGAAAGAGCTTCTTCTTTTGGCATGGGCTCCATGGCTAGCAGCTGAACGGTGTTGATGCCCAAGTTTACCCAGCCACCATCACTCCGGGAATTTCCATTCACAATTACCGTATTGTGGGCCGCAAAAAGCCGGGAATAATTTTCATGAATATCCTGCTGGTAACGTCCTCTTCCATTATCTACCCCCAATACTTCCCCTTTACCATACAATTCTATGTTCATTCCTTCTGCATGGCCATGAACCATGTGTGCACCTCCAACGAAAGCCATTAAGCCATCCCTGGGGTTTTGGGAAGGGCTTAAATTACGTTGAAGGTAGATGCCTGCATGGTCCACCTTGTCGGTCCTGGGAAATTCAAAAGCTGCCTCCTCGCCTATAAATTCTCTGTCATACCAAAGCACAGCCAACATCCCCGACCTTTTGTATTTCCCCTGGTTAATGGCCCTGTTAAGCAGGGGGCCGAATTCATTGGTGATTTCCATTACACCATCCATCTCCCCTAGCAGGAAAGCTTCTTCATAACTGCTATATGGGGGGGTTCCTGTGCGTTTACCATCCCCCCACCGGATAAGCTGATGGTTTGGGTAGACAAGGTAATCCAGTGCCGGTAAGGAGAATAATACGTTTGCGTACTTATCCCCTAGCCTAAGCCCGGGATCATATCTATTGACCACCAACATCAGTCTTGTTAATATGGATGCTGCTGCATTCAGGTATTGGGAGGTTTCGGGCCAGAGGTCTCCC
>PXCO01000065.1 GCA_003565295.1 Cyclobacteriaceae bacterium | reverse complement strand
ATGCCGTCGCTGGGGAGGGGAGTACCTTCGGTCCGGACCTGACCAATATTGGAGAGATCCGGTCTGACCACGATATCCTGGAAGCAATCATCTACCCTAGTGCCAGTTTTGCCCGCGAATATGAAACCGCTATCCTGGAGACAGACCGTGGCCCAATAGCGGGAATTATTAAGGAGGCGAATGACGCAGCCTATGTGGTGGAAGTGGGGCCTGGCGTGTTGAGGCACCTTAGCCGGGACGAGGTTACGAAGGTTTCCATCTCCAATCTATCCCTAATGCCAGCTGGTTGGGAAAACCAACTTTCCCGACAAGAACTTAGCGACTTAATGGCCTTTTTGAGGTCATTGCCGGATGGGTTAGGGGGAATGGGCGACTGAATTGATTGTAAAATTTTACCAACTAAAAATGAAAACCTAATAAATTATACAGGGCCATTTAAGTTTATCATCCCTAAAAAAAGGAGGGAGTAAATTACCCCCTCTTTTCTCACTTCCAACTTATTGATAGATGAAAAAAATACTCTAAAGTTCAAGTTATTTTATCTATTTAGATAGGGTAGGATAGATTACCCCAAGTTGATCCAAATAAGTGTCGTAAGCCGCGGGGTCATAATATAAAGGTTCTAATTCAGGTCTGTATTTGTTCATGATTTCCTTGTTTAAATAAGTTGGCGGTTCATCCGTATCGGCCATGAGGGGCGTGTACTGGAGTTCTTTTGTTTGCTCTTTTTCGAAATAATCCCAGGCCTCTTGTATGATTTCCGCCTGAGTTAGCAGGTCATAAATGGTCAATGCTTTTACTTTTGCTCCTGCCAGGACCCCTTTGTGGGCGATTGGGGTAGCCATGGCCACAGCATTTGTCCAATGGTGCCCCGGCAAATCCGGCATATTGGCAGGATATCTCAGCACTACCGTGGGCAAATTCCAAGAAACGTCTCCAATATCATCAGAGCCACCTCCGATCGAAAATTCAACCGGTCCTCTCAATTCCGGGATCTCAGTGGGTAGTCCAGTTTGATCCTCTCCCTTTTCCGGATGTATGTTTTTTTGTACGGCCTTTGCAAGCGCTTGATCTTCTTCCGTCCAATCCGGCAAACCCACCAGTTGGATATTGTCGTGAAGGGTCTCTGCCAAGGCTCTATTGAAATGGCCCGGCCAGGATGAACCCATGATTTGATGGCTTACCTCTGTATTGGACATCATCGCCGCCCCTTCTGCTATCCGCTTTGCGTCTTCAAAAAGCTTTAGGATTTTAGGATAGGTTCTCTCTCTCAGAAAATACCATACGGAGGCTGTTCCGGGGACTACATTGGGCTGATCTCCGCCATCCATTATGACATAATGGGACCTATGGGTGGGTTCCACATGTTCACGGTGAAAGTTCCAACCTATGTTCATAAGCTCCACTCCGTCTAGGGCACTTCTGCCTCTCCAGGCACTTGCACCATGGGCAGTTTGACCTTTGAAATCAAAACGGGCAGAAATCAGACCCGTATTTCCTGAATCCCCCCAGGATGTGCCAAAATTACTACTCACATGGGAGAAAAGGCAGGCGTCGGCATCTTTAAAAATGCCGGAACGCACCAGGAAAGCCTTGCCGGCTAACTGTTCCTCGGCCACACCTGCCCATAGCATCAGGGTACCGGTTAGGTTCTCTTCTTCCATGATCTTTTTTACGGCTAATGCGGCAGCAATGCTCAGAGGAACACCCGAGTTATGTCCCTCTCCGTGTCCGGGTGCTCCTTCCACCAATGGTTTGTGATAGGCCACCCCGGGAGTTTGGTTGGTGTTGGGTAGTCCATCTATGTCCGATCCCACGGCGATAAAGGGTTTTCCACTGCCCCATTTTGCAGTCCATGCAGTGGGAATTCCTGCTATGCCTTTTTCAATCACAAAGCCATGGGACTCCAAAATGCCTGTAAGGTATTCGGAGGTCTCGAATTCCTGGAAGCCAAGCTCCGAAAAGCTGAACACCTTATCCACCATTTCCTGGATCAACTTTTGGTGTTTTTCGACTTCTTCGGCCAACCGCTTTTTAGAACCTGTGAGCGGTTCCTGGGAATAAATGTCACCGACAAACCCTAAATTTAGGAGCATCAGTATCTTGAGGTAAAGACAGCAATTTTTCATAGAGTGGATGAATTTTTCCATCAATTTAATCAATTTTCCATATGATCATGAGAGCAAATGGGTTCAAGCCAATTTTGTGTCGTGGTGCCAATAGGGGCACCAGCAGGAGCAGCGGTTGGTGTCAGCAAATTAACCTGTCCATCAGGGTTTTTTGCAAAACCATCCAACATGCTAAGTGAATAATGGTAATGGGCTTTCTGGTGGATATTATCCGTTTTTTGTTGTTTCATCCAATCGGTGAGTTCATTGATTTTAAGAAAGCACATGGCCCTTGTTTGACTGGCTGCACTTTGGTCGGTGGAGAGGTTGATGAGATGCTGAAGCACCAGCTTGTCCACAGTACGTTTTACTTCACCCTCGTAACCATTGGGTGTGCTTTTTTT
>PXCO01000203.1 GCA_003565295.1 Cyclobacteriaceae bacterium | reverse complement strand
TGGCACGGAGTTAGCCGGTGCTTATTCACACGGTACCGGCAGCTCCCCACGCATGGGGGTGTTCTTCCCGTGTAAAAGCAGTTTACAACCCGGAGGGCCTTCGTCCTGCACGCGGCATGGCTGGGTCAGGCTCCCGCCCATTGCCCAATATTCCCTACTGCTGCCTCCCGTAGGAGTCTGGCCCGTATCTCAGTGCCAGTGTGGGGGACCTTCCTCTCAGAACCCCTAGGGATCGTCGCCTTGGTGGGCCGTTACCCCGCCAACCAGCTAATCCCACGCATGCCCGTCCCGTACCGCCCGAAAGCTTTAACCACATCCCCAATCGGGGATGTCGTGCCATGGGGTATTAATCACCGTTTCCGGTGGCTATCCCCCTGTACGGGGTGGGTTGCATACGCGTTACGCACCCGTGCGCCACTCTCATCAGACCCGAAGGTCCGAATCCCGTTCGACTTGCATGTATTAGGCCTGCCGCTAGCGTTCATCCTGAGCCAGGATCAAACTCTCCGTTGTATAGTTTGTTGCGGCGCGGCACCCCCCGCAGTAGCGGGGAGCGCGCGCCAGTCTGTGCTTTCCGGGGACGCGGGGATCTCTCCCTCGCCCGCCGGTCCCAATGTTTGTCGTATGTCTTTCGCAGTCTTTCAAAGAACTTGGCGGCCGCCTTACGCGGCCACTTGGGGGACTAAAACCCCTGATTCCTCCCGAATTCCCCCGAAAGGGAGCGCAAAGGTAAACAAAAATCCGGACCCAACAAGACAAAAACTGATTTTTGTCCTCGTAAAACCCAAGCCCTAATTCCGTTTCCCCCGTTTGGGATCACAAAGGTGCAAACTTTTTCCCAGTTGGCAAGAAGAGAAACCTAACTTTTTTTGTAACCCCTGAATTTCAAGGGAATAATTTTCAACTTCTCCACTAATTACCCATTTACACTTATTGAACTCACCATATAACTGTTTATTGGAATATTAAGAAGTTTTCCTAAAAACCAAACAATTCAACAGCATTGGACAAGAAGGGTAATGCTTTTTCAATATTAATAACCATGTGTCCATGGTTACAAGCCTAAGAGACTTTTCTGTATAGGCGAAATAGTAAACCAAATTAGTCTGGCAAATGGTTCCCAGATATAAAAGATTTTTCTTTGTTCCTAAGTTTCTTTTCACCACGGAGTGTTTGGTTTAATCGCCAATGTCCTTCGGGGAAAAGTAAACGCGGAGGATTACCGGTATTACAATCCTGAGTTTTGTATTCTATTAATCACGTACGCTAGTGCCAAAACGATCCCCAAATTGCTCAACAACTACCATGGAAGGTAAATACAAAAGCGGTACGATGTTACCCTGCTGATCCATGTCCTGATAAAGGACAGCCTTTGAAATATTCGCTACCCTTATTGGGATATTGGGATGCCCTATTCTATTGAGCTTTAAATTACTTTCTTAGAAAGTAAAAAATGTGACCTCGTCAGGATTCAAACCTGAAACCTCCTGAGCCGTAATCAGGTGCTCTATTCAGTTGAGCTACGAGGCCAAAACCCTATGGGATTGCAAATGTAGGGATAAAACCAATATTTACAAAGACCTTCCTGCCGTCACTATCGCAATTTATTCCTGCTTTAAATTTCTATTAAGAATAATTAAGAGATTTAGCTCATGGAATCAGGTAAGATTTCCTAATTTAGCACCTTGAAAATTCAATCGCCATTTCTTTTATGAACAAGCTTACTCTTATAATACTATTGTGTGCCTTAAGTTGGAGTGCTATTGCACAGGAAAAGGAAAGAACTCCTATTGGAGGTAGACCCAATATAAAAGGAGATCTTTTTTTAGACTTTGGGTTCAACTTTTTGAATAACCGACCCGAGGATTTGAATACACGCTTTTTTGCCTCCAGAGTTTTTAACGTTTACTACCAAACCAGTATAGATTTAGGGGAAGCAACCGGAGTTACCTTTAATCCCGGAATAGGATTGGGATTGGAAAAGTTGGCCTTCCAAGATAACCAGACCTTGGTCCACAACCCTGAAATAGGTCCAAACTCTAGTCAAATAGTTCCTATTACCGATGTGTTTGGAGACAATATACTTGTGGAAAGCAACACAATGGCATTGAACTACGTCGATATACCGATAGAGTTCAGGTACCATTTGAACAGGGAAAACTATAACCGGGGATTTAGGGTGGCTGTAGGTGCCAAAGTGGGGTTTCTTTACAGCGCGCACACCAAGATAGAAGTTACCGACTCAGAAGGGCTTAACCAGAAGGTGAAAAACAGGCAAGATTACGGTTTAAGTCCCATACGATACGGCATTTATACTCGGCTAGGATTTCCAGGGTTTAACGTTTGGTCCTATTACGGTTTAAATGGGGTTTTCAGGGAAGGCCAAGGGCCATTCGGCACAGAAACAACACAATTTAATTTCGGGGTTTCAGTGGCCCTTTTTTAAATAAGTAAAATATAGTAGTAGCCAAGGAAACAAAAAGTGAATCCGAAAAAGAACCCTCCGTATATTTCAG
>PXCO01000056.1 GCA_003565295.1 Cyclobacteriaceae bacterium | reverse complement strand
CCCTCCCAATCCTTCATCAATACATCTGTGCATCTGTGGCATTCTTACCCTCCCAATCCTTCATCAATATATCTGTGCATCTGTGGCATTCTTACCCTCCCAATCCTTCATCAATACATCTGTGCATCTGTGGCATTCTTACCCTCCCAATCCTTCATCAATATATCTGTGCATCTGTGGCATTCTTACCCCTCAAATCCTTCATCAATACATCTGTGCATCTGTGGCTCTTTTTTACCCTCCTAAATCCTTCATCATTATATCTATGCATCTGTGGCTCAATCATAGCCTTGATTAAAAAATTATTCTTTTGTATTCTAGTTTGGATTTCCCAAAATTGACGATGAGTGCGATTTTATTTTGAGAGACTTTTAGATAATTCAGTGCTTGGGCAATGTGATCATCCGCTATTCCCTTATTACCTTTTACCTCAAGTATTACACTGTCAAGAACGACAAAGTCTGCAAAAAACTTATGGGGAAGAATAACCCCTTTATAATTTACAGCATACATTCTTTCCCTCTCATATTGGATTTTAGCTTCCTTGAACTCCAATTCTAGGGCATCCTTATAAACAATTTCAAGGAATCCTGGCCCCAATTGATTGTGCACTTCAATGCACAAGCCGATAATTTTATAAGTCTCATCTTTTAAGGGGAATGATACCATGTTCTTAAGTTAATAAAACTTCATGAAAAATCAATATTCGTCGGGTCTAGTTGCCACAGATACTCAGATGGGTTTTAGGGCAGGGATGTTGAGTAGGGTTTGTTGCCTCAGATACGCAGTTGGATTTTAGGCTTAGGATGAGAAGAAAGGTTTGTTGCCACAGATGCACGGATAGTCTATTTACAAATGAAGGAACCTACCTAATTTGTTTATATAACCCCCTTATCTGTGCATCTGTGGCATTCTTACCCTCCCAATCCTTCATCAATACATCTGTGCATCTGTGGCATTCTTACCCCTGAATCCTTCATCAATACATCTGTGCATCTGTGGCATTCTTACCCCTGAATCCTTCATCAATGCATCTGTGCATCCGTGGCATTCTTACCCCTCAAATCCTTCATCGATACATCTGTGCATCCGTGGCATTCTTACCCCTCAAATCCTTCATCAATACATCTGTGGCTATTGGCAATAACTATTCCAGGCCACTAAGCCTTCGGATTTGGGGGATGGTGAAGTCTGGGGTGGAGGTGGTGTTGCTCCTGTTCAACGCCCTGTCCTGTATCTCAATGTCCAGGCGTAGGGTGTCATTCCTAAAAATGCTGTTCCAACCCAGGGAAAGCATCCCATATCTGATCTGCCCTTCCACTGCCCTTTGTCGGTCATCCGCCAAGATACGTGGAAACCTACCATTGAAATTAGTGAAATAAGGAGGATCCGACCAACGGAATTCCGTGTACTCCCCACTTCGCTTGATAAAAAATTTAACGAAGATGTTGTAATGGTTCGGGTTTTCCTTCACCCAAATGGTATCCCGTACCTGTTGGTTGTTGATCAATGGGAAAATTACCCAGTCCCTATTGTTGAAGGAAGGGGCATCGGGAGGTCTGTTGCCATAGGTAATAAGGTTTCCTGCTTCATCCCTTTGATATTCCAGTTCATTAAAGGGAGGCTCCAAATCTCTGGGGTTCAGCCCCAAATCACCCTCTGCATCCCTGAAATTGATGGTCACTATCAGGGAATCCGCCCCTGATGTTTCCACGTATTCAATCGCATTGAAACTTATTTCGGGCTCAGAAGGAAAGTTTTCCGGAGGGGCCACGCATGCGTAACTTCCAATAAGCAGGGGAACCCCTATGGTATAAAATAAATTTCTTACATTCATTCCTTTATTCATTCAAAGCGACTGGGGCTGGCATTTGGTTTTAAATATAGGCCTTAACCTTAAAAATAACGATGAATTATTTCAAAAGTTTTTCCAAGGCGTTGAAAAGTATGAAAGCGGTTGAATTTGAGAAATTGACCTTGGAATTATTTCATTGGCAGGCCGTAAACTGCCCGGTTTATGCCAAATATATACAGCTTAGAGGGCTGAGCCCTGCGCACATACAATCGATTAAAGAGATCCCTTTTATGCCCATCACTTTTTTCAAAAACCAAAAGGTCTATTGTGAAGGTCAGGGGGCAGAGGAAGGTTATTTCAGCAGCAGTGGTACCACTGGGACCGAAACCAGTAAACATTATTTCTGGTCTATGGAATTCTATCTGGATCATTCTCAAAGGCTTTTCGAACAGGTATATGGGGCATTGGATAACTATCACATTTTGGCGTTGTTGCCTGCTTATCTGGAAAGAAAGGGGAGCTCCCTGACCGCGATGGTGGATCATTTTATCAACCGGTCACATTCGCCCCATTCCGGGTTTTATTTATACGATCATAAGGCATTGCGGGACAAAATCAACCTCCTTGGCAAGGGGGAAAGGAAGGTGCTTTTGATCGGGGTGACCTTTGCCTTATTGGATTTGGCCGAAGGCGGAAGTACCTTAAAAGATAACCCCCAATTGCTGATTATGGAAACCGGCGGCATGAAGGGCAGGAGGAAGGAGCTGATCCGGGAAGAATTGCATGCAAGGTTGACTGAGTCATTTGGTGTGCCTCACATCCATTCGGAATATGGGATGACGGAGCTGATGTCGCAGGCCTATTCCTCCGGGGGTGGGCTGTTCCGCCTTCCCCATACCATGAGGGCATACGTTAGGGACAGCTATGACCCCTACGCCATTTTGGGTCAGGGCAGGGTGGGTCCGCTTAACCTTATAGACCTGGCCAATTTTCATTCCTGTGCATTTATTGCCACCCAGGATTTAGGGAAGGTACATGCTGACGGCAGGCTGGAGGTATTGGGTAGGATGGACAATTCGGATGTAAGGGGTTGTAATTTGATGGTAAGTGGCTGAGAAAACTGTTCAATAATACCCTGATCGGGGTATTGGAATAAATAGCGGGTATAGTTAGTTTTAGGAGGGAAGGTATCGGGTTTGATAATTTCCCGATAAGTTTTTCCAAGTGCGGGAAAGTTGTCAATCCGAAAATGTTCTTAATCAAAATAAAAGGCAACAAAACCAGACCAAACCAACAAAATACGGGGGTAAAGAAGGTAAAAACCAGACTAATATAAGTTGTGTGCAATCAAAGTAAAACCAGAATGTAAATTTCTGGACATCAATAATTTTTATTGATTATGAGGAAATCCAAGATTTCAAATACTGTTTTATTCTTTGCCGGAACATTCTTGCTGACTTGGATTTTTTGGTCTTTGCCCTTGCTTTACAAATTAGGGTATATCTCAAACTTGCCTCCATGGTGGGGAATTGGTGGTTTTGCACCTTCTGTTGTTGGTGCGCTGACTGTTCTTTTTTCTTATGGAAAGGAAGGAATAAAGCTTTTATTCAAACGAATGATTCGATTCAAATCTACAATGGCTTTATACAGTTTTGTAGTGATATTTCCCTTGGCATTGGCAGCCTGTACCATGCTAATCAGTACTATTGTTTTTAATATTCATTTTGATTGGTCGAAATTGCCGGATGCTTATTTGATTCCAATACTCTTTATTCAAATACTCTTATTGGGTGGCCCTTTAAATGAAGAGTTGGGGTGGCGGGGCTTTGCGCTTCCTGCTCTCCTCGAGTGGATGAATGGACTGAGAGCGAGCCTTATTATTGGTGTGATGTGGGCTATTTGGCACTTGCCCTTATATTTTGCTGAAATACCAGGATATACTTCTATGCCCTTTTTTAGTTATCTGCTCAATGTTATTTCCTTATCTGTTATTTTCACTCATCTCTATCGGAAAGGAGGTAATCAATTATGGTTATGTATTTTGCTGCATGCCATACTCAATACAACTAATTGGCTGTTACTCCCTTTGATGCCGGAGGGAAAAACTTTCTTGATTACTTCCATTTATGCACTATTAACCACATTATCAGCCATATTTATTATGGTAATACACTGGAAAGATTTCATGAATAAAGAAAGACAACCATTTTTAAAGGACGATCGGTTTTAAATTATTATTAGATCAGGAACAGACGCCATAAAATTCAAAACAATGATTATCAAATCTTGAAGTTTATCTCATGGGTTTTGTTATTAACCTGGACACCATGGTTGATTCTTGTTGTTACCGGAAACCACTTACAATTATTATCTTTAAAAATATTGATTGGTCTTGGGGGATTGGCGACTACTATTGTAACAATTTTTCTTCTAAAGGATTACCACATTAAAAGGTTTGTCAAGGATTATATCAAAAGAGCTGTTAGCATTGGATTCGCAAAGTACAGAGCATCCTTATTCATTTTATTTCCTGTTTTTAGTGTTATTTTATCCATCGCTCTATCTGTGATCTTGATGGAAGACAAATGGGGTCAGTTAGTTCCCAATATACCTTTTGAGGATCTTCTTCCCTTTGCCTTTTTCGTATTAGTATTTGGTCCTGTTCCTGAGGAGTTAGGATGGAGAGGCTATTTATTAGATGGCTTGTCTGAAAAGCTCAATCCTATGTATGGAAGTTTGCTTATCGGCCTGATATGGGCAGTATGGCACATACCGCTTTTTTTTATTGAGGGATACCCTCTTAAAGAAATGGCTGACTCAAAATTATTCTTAATGGTTTACTTTGGAAGTCTTTTCCCCAAATCAATTATCATGACATTTATTTACTATAAGACTAATCGCAACATACTGACAGCGATTTTATTCCACTTCTTCGTTAATTTTATGGGTATGTATTTAGACATTAGCCTCAAAACCGAAGTCATTCAATGCATGATATTTATTTTTGCAGGGGTTATAATTCTAATCAGTAATCCTTGGTTGTTTATAAACTCTTCTAAAAATGAAAACCTTCAGTAAAAAATTACTTAAAACGTTGACTTACATTTGGATTTTCGCCCTATTCTCAGCCTGCGAAAAGGATTATCTTACCATCAATGCTTTTGAAGCAGAGGGAACGATAGTAGGCTATAGTGTTTCAGACACTAGCGCAACGCTTAAAGTGGCAGTCGTCTCTATTGAATGTAGCAAAAACAAAGCAGACAATATTGAAAAAGTAATCGATTACATAGAATACATTATGATTTCAAATCCCGAGACAGAGCTTATTAGTTTCGGGGAAAGCATCACAGGCTTGTATGCTGAAGAACCTGCCTACATCAAACAAATTTCAGAGACAATTCCCGGACCATTTACAGATTCCTTAGCTTATTATGCTCAAAAGCATTTCAATTTTTTATCTGCCGGTTTGGCTGAAATAGCAGAAGATAAGGTATATAATTCAATGGTTTTATAACATACACCATTGTTAAATGAATAAAGTACTCATTTTAATCGGGTTTGTTCTTTTGAATTTTCATGTATTTGCACAGGAAAGTTCCGGCAGTAGAGAATTTTATGCAGCAATCAACCCTATTGCTCCATTTACAGGCATTCCCAATCAATTCACCAATCTTTATTTACCCTTAGCAAGTAATCTGGAAACAGGACTTGCCTTAAATTTAGGGATGATTTCAGAAAAGCATAATCCCGAAGTAAGATTTTCTATAATTCACTCTTCTTGTTGTGGAAAATTCAAGGTGGGTACAATTTTTCTGTTTATTCCAAAAAGACAAATCGTCTCTACATTGGTGGATCTGTAAAATACTACCAACTAGAAAATACTATGACAAGAGTCAGTTATATGAACCTAATTCCCTATGCTACTTTTGGCTATCGCTATCAGAAAAGCAAATACTTTTTTGACCTGAGGTTGAATCAAAATATTTATGCAGTATCTTGGTCAAATCTAAATAACACATCATTGAATAGTGGATTTGTTTTTTCAATTTATGACGATATTTCGCCTGTATTACCGTACTTAAGCATTAATGTGGGATATGTTTTCAAGCGAAATAATTGTGATTAATTGGATTTTTTACGTTATTATACTGCAAAAAACAGGGTATATGTGGCGATAGCGGGTGAAGTGGTAAATCGAAGGTCTATGCTTCTAAGAAACTTTCCCGATATATCGGGACAAGTCGTGCTAAACAGACAGGAAATAGCTTCTAATCCGCTGCTGCACACACAAAACCTTGTATGCCATGCTGAAAAAGCCGACCGCACAAATTGCACATTTGGTTTTTGCCGACACACAGCCAAGCACTGAAAAACCAAAAGAGCTATTTTTTGTCAACGCTGGATAGAAGTAAGAATGAAAGATGAAAAAATACTCAGCTAACTACTCAAATAGCAGCCACAATTTTGTGATTCAGAACCCTAAAGGGGAACGGATCAGCAATGAGTATTTCTCGTATTCGACCCACAAAGTGCATGTTTCCTCTAAATAGGGGGCCAATTATTTTTGTAATAAAATTATAAATTATGAAAACAAGAGAAGAAATGACACTGTTGATGGAGGGATATGAAGCGAGCGGTCAAATGCAGAAGCTTTTCTTTTACCAAATGTTTGATTATTATAACTTTTTCTAAAAATGTATAACACATACTTTTTCAGTTGTTGTGAACTTTAATAATCGAAAAAATTAAAATGCCAAATCGGATTTAAATTTTGGCATTGACTTTTGATTCCATCTAGTTTTTCAGAGGAACCGATAGAAGGACATTCACCATAATTATTTAACCATCACTGATCCTTTCAAATTATAGGAAAAAAGGATTTGACACTTAAATTAATCAGTATGTATTTCGAATTAGTATATGACAAAAGTTTGGCCCAAGCAAGTTATGTTATTGGCTGCCAAAAAGGCGGAATAGCAGCAGTCATTGATCCTAAAAGGGATGTTGACACCTATTTAAAAATCGCCAAAGAAAATGATTTTAAAATTACCCACATCTTGGAAACCCATATTCATGCAGATTTCCTCTGTGGCTCACGAGAATTGGCCGAGCTGACCGGAGCTGAGCTATTTCTTTCGGATGAAGGAGGTGAAGACTGGAAATATGAGTTCCCACACAACAAAGTAAAACATGGTGATATAATTAAATTAGGTAAAGTTTCGCTTGAAGCGATTTTTACTCCCGGGCATACGCCTGAACATTTGAGTTTTTTGTTGACCGATCATCCTGCTACTGATAAACCTACCATGTTATTTTCAGGTGATTTTGTATTTGTAGGTGATGTGGGCAGGCCGGATTTGTTAGAGCAGTCCCCAGGAAAGGAAGATTCTCAAGAAAAGGGAGCGCATGAGCTATTTGATTCTTTACAGGATTTTGAGAAAATGCAAGACTACATTTTGTTGTGGCCCGGTCATGGTGCGGGTTCTGCCTGTGGGAAATCTCTGGGAGCTGTGAATATGTCCACCATTGGCTACGAAAAGATAAGGAACTGGGCATTGCAATTATTAGATGATAAAGCGGCATTCACCAAGGAACTTTTGGCTGACCAACCTGAGCCACCAAAGTACTTTTCCGTGATGAAAAAGCTCAATAAGGAGGATCGAAAGCTACTCACTGAAGTACCGAAAATCAAAAACCTAAACCAAGAGGAATATCAAAAGGCAAAAAAGAAGAAACTTAAACTGATTGACGCTCGACCTAAGCAACAATTTGCCGATAGTTTTTTGGAAGGGACCTTAAATATCCCCAACGACAACTCATTTTCAACTTGGATGGGTTGGTTTTTGAATTATGAAGAGTATTTCGTTTTGATTGCTGCATCTGATGAAACTGAAGAACTGACCAGAAAATTGATGCGTATAGGGATGGACAATATCCATGGATATATTACACCCGAACAACTTGCAGATTTTGAGAATGGAAAACTAATGTCTTATCAACCTTTGGAGAAAAAGATGGTTGAAGATAAAATTTCGGATGGGGATGTACAGCTAATTGATATAAGGAGGCAGGCCGAATATAAAGAGGGACATATTGATGGGGCCATAAACCTATATATAGGAACACTGGATGAGAATTTTGATAAAATAGACAAAAACAGAGAAGCCATAATTTATTGTAATAGTGGAAACCGGTCAGCAGTTGCTTTTTCACTGCTTGTTGCGAACGGTTTTGACAACATATCAAACTATAGTGGTGGATGGTCTGAATGGAATGACGAAGATTAAGATTACCCTAAAAAGACAAGACGTAAAAAGCAGTGTAGGCAAAATTATTGCTGTTCTTTCAACGGCTTCATTAAAAGGAATTTAAGTCTCAATCACAGGAATGGAATCTGAAATAATCATAGTCTTGGTAATCCTTGGGTTGACGGTAATCATGTTGGTGCTTGACTTTGTCCGTATTGATATTGTTGCTATTGCCTGTATGCTGGCATTAGGTTGGTCGGGGATTTTGGATGCAGAGGAGATGTTTTCAGGCTTTTCCAGCAATGCCGTAATAGCCATGCTAAGCGTGATGATCTTGGGCCATGGCATTGCCCGTACGGGAATAATGGACGAATTTTCAAAACTGATTATCGGCAAGGCAGGCACAAGCAAACGAAATCTGATAGGCTTGCTCTCCATTTCGGTGGGGATACTTTCAGGTTTGATTCAGAACATCGGAGCAGCTGCACTATTCCTGCCGGGAATTTTACAGGTTTCCCGTAGGACAAAAATTCCCCCATCGTCGCTTATTATGCCCATTGGTTTTGCAGCCATTTTAGGAGGGACACTTACCATGGTTGGTTCCGGGCCTCTTATTCTGGTCAATGACCTTTTGAAAAATGAAGGGCTTGAAGCCTACAACTTATTCAGCGTCACTCCAATTGGCAGTATTCTATTGATAGCCGGTGTAGGCTACTTCTTACTATTTGGAAATATGGTTTTACCTCAAAAAGAAACCGGAGAGGAAGAAAAATCAGCGCAAGAAGAGCTTGTGGAAAAGCTTAATTTACCGCACAACATAAAGTTGCTTTCCATCACCGACAAGAGCTCATTGGTTGGGAAAACAACAGAGGAAGCGCACTTGTGGAATACCTACCACCTGAACCTGATAGGAATCGGAAAGGAGAAGGATGTGGTCTATGCGCCTTGGCGGGAATCCAAGTTTGAGGAAGGCCAAACCCTCGCACTATTGGGTTCAACCGAAAACATTGAGCAGTTTTCTAAAGACTTCCAACTCAATAATGTTTCTTCTTCAGAACTCTTTTCTGAAGATTTTGATGCCAATGGAAGTGGTTTTGCAGAGATAATTATTCCGCCGCGTTCTGAACTTGCCGGTAAAAGTATCAGGGAATTTTCATTAAGGAAGCGATATGCAGTGGAGCCGATCATCCTGTTCAATAAAGGTGAAAGGGTAGTGGACAATTTTTCTGATGTGGAAATTATTTCAGGTGACACCTTGATCGTTTACGGAAGGTGGATCGAATTAAAGGCTTTGAAAGACAGTCCTGATTTTGTTGTTCTTACTTCATTTGAAGTGGATAAAAAAGACAAATCCAAAACCCTGCCGGCAATAGCCTGCTTTATATTGGCCATTACCCTGGCCATGCTTGGGTTTCCCATTTCAATGGCATTTCTAACAGGTGTCCTTTTTATGGTTTTTACCCGTGTGTTGAGTATCTCTGAGGCTTATGATTCCATAGAATGGAAAGTAGTCTTTCTGCTAGCTGGGTTAATTCCATTGGGTGTGGCCATGCAGAAAACAGGTACAGCCATGTTCTTGGCCGAGTCCATTATGAGCGTTGTCATTGATTTGCATCCTATTTATTTCGTATTGATGGTCGGCCTGTTGTCCACCGCTTTTTCACTTTTTATGTCCAACGTGGGTGCAATCGTTGTGCTTGCTCCTTTGGTAATCGGCATGGCGGACATAGCGGACATTGATCCACGTCCACTTGTGCTGATGGCAGCTGTCTGTGCGGCAAATTCCTTTATCCTGCCAACACATCAGGTAAATGCTTTCCTGATGTCTTCGGGAGGTTATAGTAATGCTGATTATATGAAGGCCGGAAGTGGAATGACCATTCTTTTTCTTGCCATTACAGTTTCAATATTTTATTTCTTTATGATCTGATAATAAAAATAAACCAATCAATTAAGGAAACAATTACTTCAGTTTTTACAGACGTTCACTGGTCACCCTATGCTGTTGGGATAGGGATAGGGATTTTAAGTTGGATGAGTTTTTTGATATCGGGCAAACCCATTGCTACGTCCACCACCTTTGCCCGTGCTGGGGGAATGATCGAAAAAACATTAATGGGCGAGAAAGCAAAAGAAAGACCCTACTATGAAAAAATTAAACTTATGTTCAATTGGCAATGGATGCTGGTCATTGGGGTTGTTATAGGCTCTTTTATTTCAGCTATTCTTTCCGGAGATTTCCAAGTTGGTGTTTGGGTACCTTCATTATGGGCTTCAGCTTTTGGTGATAGTGCCTTTTTACGTGTGATTGTGGCAGTCATAGGAGGCATCATCTTGGGATTTGGTGCTCGTTTTGCCGGAGGCTGTACGAGTGGGCATGGCATCAGCGGCACCTTGCAACTTGCCGTATCAAGCTGGATTTCAGCTATCTTCTTTTTTGTGGGAGGAATTATAGCTGCTCATATTATTTATTTTGTTATTGCTTAAAAAAAGAGGAGGTTATGAAAGAATCAGAAAAAGAAGTTTCGGCAAAAGAAAAAGATTCCGTTGAAGTGGAGGATAAAAGAAATTTATTCTTTGGTTTAGGTTTCGGTATCGTGTTCGGTTTTCTGCTCCACAAAGGTGGTGCAACCAAATACGACGTGATTGTGGGGCAGTTGTTGCTTATCGATTTCACAGTGCTGAAAATAATGCTTTCGGCTGTCGCTACAGGGATGATTGGCATCTATGCGATGAAATCGATGGGATTGATTAAGCTTTCGATAAAAAGTGGTTCAGTAGGTATGAACGTGATTGGTGCATCTATTTTTGGAGTTGGATTTGCGGTGCTTGGTTATTGCCCGGGTACCATTGCCGGTGCTGTTGGCAATGGATATTTGGATGCTATTACTGGTGGGTTGGCAGGTATTGTGATAGGAACTTGGATATTTGCCATCATGTACCCAAGTCTCAAGGAAGGTATTTTGAAAAAAGGGTTTTTTGGTGATATCACCTTTCCTAGCCTATTGAAAGTAAAAGAATGGGTGGTGGTGGTGCCGGCATTTGCTTTGATAATCCTGATTTTGTTTTGGATAGAAAAAGCAGGTTATTAAACCTTAGGTTCGCGGGGGAGTGAAAAAATCATTTCCTTAACCTACAAATCTTTGTCGGAATCTTGTAACACTCTACATATAATTTGACGGCATCTTTGTATTGGCTATTTAGTTAATAATTTTTAAACCAATAAAAATATTCTTACGCCTTTATTTACTGAAAATTTGGATGACGAAACCATGGAAGGATTGATTGGTCTGCATCCTATTATGGGCAGATTGTGAGAATCTGAACAAGTAGCAAAGTTGGCCTTGTGGTTAAATCCTGATAAAGCAGCATTTGTGACCGGCGCATACTACAATGT
>PXCO01000143.1 GCA_003565295.1 Cyclobacteriaceae bacterium | reverse complement strand
TGCTTTGCGTTCCCCAGATAAAATCTTATAAACAGGCAGCCCTTTGGCTTTACCGATGATATCCCAAATGGCATTGTTGACACCTGCCCATGCCCCTTCAGCGATACTATTATGCCCCTGGTTATTGGTGATAAAATCCACATCAAACACATTTGCCCCTTTCAGAAGCGGTGTAATGTAGGTATCGGTATATTTTTTTAGATTGTCCGGCCCTCGATAGGGGCTTCCTTCAGCAATGCCAACAATGCCCTTATTGGTGAAAACCTGCACAAGTGCCGCATCCGATTTCCAAACGATAAGGCCTCCTACCCTCCATAGATAATCGCCATCATGCACATAGGACAAAGGAGTGACTTTTATATCCGTGATGGTGATGTCTTCCCGTTCCAGGCCTTCAGATGGGCGAGAACGTTTTTCCTCAAAATCCAAGGGATAAGATGGCCTGTCTTTTCCCCTTCCCATACTGAACTTAGGGGAGTTACTCTTTGCCATGCTTGCCCCCGAAAGGCCATATGTCAAACCAGCTGCCAAGGCCGTTCCACCAGTACTCAAGAAGGTCCTGCGCGAAAAACGTTGATCTTTTCTATTTTTCATTTATCTTTTAATTAATCTGCAATTGTAAGGTGCAGGATCCAGTCTTCGTTGTCAGGGGCGGTCAGATTTCTCCCGTTTGACGTTCGCACACCCTGCCGAACATCTTTCGTGTTTTTGCCATTTATCCAGGTAGCCTCATATTCCTGGTCCTCCCATTGAATTACCCTGAAGTCTACTGTTCCTCCCTCTGGGAGGTAGACATAATACTCCAGTTCTTCAACATTGGCCAAGCAGAATCCATGATTTACCAGGTCCTGGTGGGGCCGCAACCTATGATAAGGAATGGTTTCAAACCAATCCCATACCTGTTTTATCCTATCGTGCCAATCCTGGTGGCAATCCTCCGGGTCCATGGTGCCACTGAAGCCTGTGGAAGAATTTCCGTCCATATCTGCAAAGTTGATAGTGGCGGCGGAAAAAAGCAGCACATAGGCTTTTTTCCGGATATCCTCCCCTTCCACCCGATGATACATATTGCCGGGCCAAAATACTTCCTGTGCATATATAGGCTGGCTGCCGGTATGGTTCCGGAGTATGTAATGATTGAGATTAGGCCAATCTGATCCCTTACCTCCCTGTAGGGTGGAGTAACCTAGCCAAGGTTCATTGCGGAAGGGGTCATCACCGGGAGGGTTATGAATCGATACAAGATGTGCAAAGGGATCCAAACTGGCTATAAGACTTCCCAGCCGACGGATATCCCCCCAATCCATGCCCCGGTGGTTCCTGTTCCGAACGGGAGTCTGCAAAGGCTCTGGTCCTGATACATTGAATAAGGTGTTACAATAGGGAGCTAAGCGGGCAAGGGTATACCTAACGTAAAGTTCCTGATCCGCCTGGTTCACTGGAAAATCCGAACTTTTGCCAAAAAAGCCTGCAAAAGGAAAAACCATAATCCGCCGATCAGCCAAATCATTCAAAATTGCTTCCATCTTTGCGTACTCATCTGGCCTTAGGGCCCGGGATTCATCATCCCACAGGTCCGGGGTCTCCCAGCCCTGGCCCCTGTCTTTTTCGTCACGGTTAAGGTAATGGCTGGCGATGGAGAGCATGTTATACCCCTGCATTTGAGCCCAATCCAGAAATTCATTCCGCTTTGAGGCTGGCCAGTTGGAGGCAAAAAAACGGTCGCCTACATGAAAGCTCCGAACTAAAACCGGTTCACCACCTGAAAAGCCAAACCAGATGGGATTTGTTTGGTGCTGGGTAATCAGTCCGGGCAGGTCGGAGGATTCACACTCAAAACTTCCCGCAATGCCCTTGGACCCATCCGAAAAAGTGGCAGAATAGTGCCAGGTACCTGAGGTATCGGGCATAAAACGGATTTTCCAGGTGGAATCCTTTTCATAGAAGCCCCAAAAGTCAACGGTTTCTCCATCGGGACGGGTATAGGTTACATTGAGAGTTACGTCCCGGAAAGGATCCTCATACGCTTTAGGGTTACTCACTGCTGTTTCAAAACGGTCCCAGGCTTTTACTGTCTCCACCTCCTTTTTTACACTGTCCTGTCGGCAAAAAGTAGCAAGCTCAGCATTTATCTCGGCGAAACTGCTAGAATAATACAAGCTACCGGTAGCAAATATCCATAAATTCACCAAAATAAAAAGGATATTTAAGGAGGGGCATGAAAACATAATAAGTGATAAAGGTGAATTAGTTTTCCAATTTTGGAAATTAAAAAAAAAGGACTGAAAATCAAACAGAATTCCATTTCAGGCTTTATTTTAAAGCCTTAGTTTTTCATCTGTTTATAATTATTTTTTCAATGGTCAGATAGCCTGTCCCTGCCTGCCCCAGCCTGCCCCGAACTCGATTCGGGGAACTCGTTTCGGGGAACTCGTTTCGGGGAACTCGTTTCGGGGAACTCGCTTCGGGGAACTCGTTTCGGGGGAATCCCTGCCTGCGGCAGGCAGGTCGCACCGATAATCATTCCTCTGTGTCTCGCC
>PXCO01000266.1 GCA_003565295.1 Cyclobacteriaceae bacterium | reverse complement strand
TTTGTATGTGTATCAGACGGAAAAAGAAAAATACTCTCTAAATTGATTAAGGAGGGCATTATTGTAAGTCAAGACCCGTTTTGCCCAAAAAGTCTTCCATGCTTTCCCTGCCTTCTTTCATCTGTTTATAATTTGATTTTTAACGGTCAGATGGAATCTCGCAATGATAATCATCCCAGTGTGTGACGCCTGCGTCATGCTCGATTTCATGAGTTTATATTTTCTTTTCAGCGACAACTATTGTCAGATAGTTTAGAATACAGACAAGTAAACGTTCTTTTTGGTCCCGATAATCGGGATCAGAAAAAACCTGCCTTACCCGCAAACCAACCGCACGCCCCTGAGAAACTCAGGGCAGGCCTATTTTCTGACGGCCAGCCACTAGCGGAAAAGTTAATTCATTTACCATTTGATGTTTTTGATTTCGTCCGAAATAGGGTGTGATCACAAAAACATAAATCCTCAGACCACGGCAGTGGTCAAACCCCATTAGCTCCGTTTAGCGGAGTGGAAACCCAAGGAAATGAGCAAAAGACGAACCCTCGAATCCCGGCAGGGGTTCAACTCAAAAGAACATGATCACTGGGAGGAACAAATTTATAAAGCCCGTAACACGATTTCGGGCTGTTAAGATTATTTCATTAATTTTTTGCTTCGGATTGGCGGTATTAATCCCCGCCTTATTTCGACCACCCCCTTTTTCCCCCTCCTAAAACAGGAGGGGGAGGAGCCCAATGATGATTTTCTTTTTGATGGTTGATTGATGCGGTGATGGTGGGTGGAGGATTACAAATCCGCATAATCTGTACTCGAAATTACACATTCCGAGTAGCGGGGGTAGCGGGTAGCGGGTTCAAAACCGGTAGTTCAAAAAAATCCCTGTGGATAAGGGTTCTCATAAAGGGATGATTATCAATTCCACTTGCCTGCCGCAGGGATTCCCCGGACGGGAATGATGACTTGTTTAATAGTTTAAGAACCGTCAAACAGTTGTAGTCACGAACAAATTAAAGACACATGTCAAATTAAATCGTTAACTTTACTTATGACCAAATGTGACAATCAGACATGAAACCAGAAGTAAAGTACAGGTTGATAGAAAAACTTATCCAGACAGAGGACGAAGAGATTTTGAGCCGGATAAAGGGGATTTTAGATAGCAAGGACATCTTTGCTGCCTCTGACGAAGACCTTGTAAATAGAGCAAAAGCATCCTTAAAGTCAGTTGAAACAGGCCAAACCAGAAATATCAAGGATTTTAAAAATGATTTTGAAGCATGGAAGGCCGAAAAATCTATTCGGTAGAGATTACACCTGAAGCCGAATTTTATTATTTGGAATTAGGTGAATACCTATACAAACATCAAACGCCTGCAGCAGCAAACAAAAAGTTGGCAGAAATACTAAGCATGGCAATTTCTTTGGAGAACCATCCAAACCGTGGTCGAATAGAGGAGAAACTTTCTTTTTTAGGAAAAAACCACCGTTTTTTAGTTTATCCCTATACCCCTCGTAAATCAATTAAGGTTATTTACTTTGTAGAAGAATCCACTAAGAAAGTGTTTGTGACTGATTTTTTTCCTACAGAAATGGACAATGACAAAATATCACAAAGAAGCAGTCTTTAGTTTTAAAACTGAAAAAAATAGTTAGTTGGAAAATTTTAAAACCCCAGATGGAGAAATAAAAATGCCCTCTAAAATGATTTCAGAGGGCATCTTTCCTATTTCTCAATTAATCCTATAAAAAGTCGTTTTTTAAATAATAAAGATGTTCTTTAGCTTACCTATCCCGCTCCGGCACAAACAACACTGCATCCGCTACCACCATCCCATCGGCTTTTTCGGTGCTCACTTCCACGTAGGCGTCCTGCTCTGGGGAAAGGGAAAACTTGCCCAGGTGCACCCATTCCCCACTGGTCTGTCCTTCCACACGGATGTCCTCTTCCTTCACCATGATTTCCTTGGTTTCATTTCCGTCGTGGAGCCTTAGCAGGGTTTGGGAGCTGGCATCCTGCACCCTGGAGAAATAGACATATATGTCATATTCACCCTGATCCTGAATAGCGGCATCAAAACGGACGGTGGCTTCCTCATCCGAACTGGCTTTTAGAAAACTTGGGCCATATCCTCCCCTGGCCTGGCTTTCCCAGTTTCCGGTGATGGTCACCCCTCTGTCATCGTCATTGTCCACCAAAATTTCGGCGGTGCTGCCATCTGCCAAGGGGTTTTCCTCCAGTTCGGCCTGAAGAGCCGTCACGTCCAGGTCCTGAACTGCCTCTTCCCTATCTATGGCCATGCTGGCCGCCACTGCTGAGGATTGCCCCAATACCATAAACACGGGTTCCATACGTATGGAACCATAGGCGATATGGCTGGCAGACAAGGCCACGGGTACGAAAAGGTTACTGACCTCACCCCGCTTGGGGATAATGGACCTGTAAGAGATGGGATAGGGACCAAAGCCTCCTATTTCCACATTACCTTCGTTTTTTACCATATCTTTCCCGTCTTTCTCAATGACAATACGCTGAATATTGTG
>PXCO01000260.1 GCA_003565295.1 Cyclobacteriaceae bacterium | reverse complement strand
ATAAGGAAAAGTTTTTTGATCTTAATTGGCTAAAGCAGGAATGTTTCCATCGCAAATTTTTAGCACTACCTTTCATGTGTTTATATTTTTTTTCAGCGGTCACATGGAATCTCGCAATCTATAATCAACCCAGTGTGTGACGTGCTCGTCATGCCCTGACTGCCGTCAGGACAGGCTCGATCTCATCATGCTAGATTTCACCTCTTCACAATAAATCCCACATATCCACCAGAATCTGTGCATCTGTGGCAAAAAAACAAACAATTTTCATGTGTTTATATTTTCTTTTCAGCGGCCATAACTTGCCCCGTACCACCGGTCGGGGTGGAATCTCGCAATTATAATCAACCCTCCGTATGTCGCTTGCGTCATGCCCTGACTGCCGTCAGGACAGGCTCAATTTCATAAAACGATCAATCCAAAACAGAAAAAATAGGAAGAAATCATCCTCAACTAAACTTATAATTAATATGTACGGCATTAAATAAATGATCTTCGTCATATTTCTGTTTAAAAAATGGACATAGTTATTGTTTTTAATTTAATTATAGTTATTTTTAAAGAATAAAACTTATTGAACTCCTAATATTGTAAATTTCCATTATAAAATGAGATTATCTAACAGCCAAAATCAGATTTTATTGGTAAACAAAGTCTTCCCTAATTTATTAGTAAAGACCTATCATGGCAACGTGTTCCTCAGTAACCTGATCAAAGACAAGTGGATGATAGTTTACAGCAATCCAGCAGATTTGTTGCCTGGCAACCTTGAAGAAAAAAAGAAACTCATACAGTACCTCAAAGCACTCAAATCCATCAATTGTGAGTTAATGGGTTTCAGTACTCGCGGTTTTAAAGAACATTTAGTGATCACCAATTGGGTAAACTCCTATCTTATGGATGAACTGATTTTCCCCATCTTTTACCATACAGATGGAATCCTGGAAAAAGACCTGGGGGAAGAATCAATGGAGATGCAAAACGCCATTAAAGATCCTATTTATCTTGTAGACAAAGACGGAATGACGAGGGTAGTACTAAACGGTCTGGATGAAAGTAACCGGACGATGGAAAAAGTATTGGATTGGGCCAGCAGGGCCATACAAAATGGTCCTACAACGGGGAATCTCGTGACAGCTTGATGGTTTTTTTTTGAGGGCTTCAGTTACCAAGGAGCAAAAAAAAACAGGCAATAAGGTTTACTTATTGCCTGTTTTTTATACTTTTTTTCAGTTCAAACCTTTCACTAAAGTGCATTTACACCAATTTTATATTGAAAATTCCCTTTTTTCCCTTTTACTACCGTTGGGTTTTTTTCATCATTGTCACCCCCCGCCTTTTCCGAGACAGTAGGTTTGTTGGGGCTCTCGTTTTTACTGGTGATTTTCTTTATAGTTGCCTCCACATCCGCACCCGGTTCTATTTGGATACTTTTAGTTATAATAGTACCACTTACTACCCCAGTGGGAGTAATTTTCGCCAATTCAGATATCAGCACCTCACCTTCCACCAACCCATGCACACACAGGTTGCTAGCCTCAATATTACCCAAGATTTTCCCGGATTTCCCAATCACCACTTTTTTGGTGGTCTTAACGTTGCCATGGATTTCCCCCTCCACACAAATGTCGTTTTCAGACTCAATGTTTCCCAAGATTTTGAAACCGGCTGCAAAAAATGAAGTGTTTGCTGCCATTTTGACCTGATCTGTCGAACTTTTCTCTTTACTCCACATGGTAAACCTCTTTATAAAATGATAAATAGTTAAAAGCGTTGATCCAGGGAAAATCTCATCTGTTTTTGATGAAATCTATCCATTTATTTCTTTCTGAGGGTTGAATTAAAAATTAAAATTTGAAAGATACAATATAAATTTTCACAAAGCATTTTGGATGATACATATATAAAATATTTGTATGCGTGATCCACAAACTTACTGTATCACCCTTACACTTTTTCTATTTTCTGCAATTCAAACCAAGACCGGTACAGCTGATCCCCAAAATCATGTGTCGATCGAAAAAATAAATTTAATTTTTTTTATAATAATTTTCACTGAAAACACCAAAAAATATTTGACTACACTTTGTGCGATGGGAAATACTTTTTTAAGCACACAAAACATTTAATGGTAATTTAAGGATATTCGCCTCACTTCCATCCCTTAAACTAAAATTATGGCAAATTTTAAAACCATGAATGGTTTGAGGCGGACAGCTAAAATTACAGGTTGATAAATTCACATATTTTATTGTTAATTTTAAATACACTCTAGCCAAATTAGGGATGTTGGAAATAATCATGCCTTTTTTCAAAGCACTTTTCATTTTTGGATTTTTCAGGCTAAATTGTCAATCCGTTTGCAATGAAAATTTTAGGGAAACACCATTTCAAACTGGAAACCATTGGCTTAACCAAAATCTTTACAGAAAGAATCTCATTATGAAAACGAATTTGGAAACTTTGATTGTGGATGACGACAAACTCACGTTGCATTACATCCAAAATATAGTAAAGGAGTCAAAGTTAGAAGGACCCGTAAAAACTTCCACTAATGGAAAAGAGGCATTGGAGGTCTTAGATCATGCCCTAGACAGCAGTGAAAAGGTGCTGGTGCTACTAGATATTAACATGCCGGTAATGGATGGTTGGGTTTTTCTGGACAAACTTCAGGGCAAGCCTTATAAGGAAAAGATCCAGGTGGTAATTGTATCCTCCTCAAAAGACCCCGCGGATAAAAAGCGATCCAACGATTTCCCACAAGTCATTGGCTTCTTGGAAAAGCCAGTTTCGCCCAATGTGTTTGTGGAAATCTTCGATCTTTTCGACTCTAACATCGTCATTAAGGCAAATTCCCCCTCAAACGACAAATAAACTGCGTGTGGGATCCTATTCCGGTATTGATTTTTAAGTAACAATACCGACCAAACTGTTCATGGTTTATCGGGGAAGTCTCCTTATTTTTGTATGCTTCATTTCCTACTATATCTCATGCTGCTATCCAAACTAGAAATACGGGGATTTAAAAGTTTCGGTGAAAAAGTGGTGATCCATTTTGACAAGGGCATCACTGGGATAGTAGGACCTAATGGCTGTGGAAAATCCAACGTGGTGGACGCCATTAGGTGGGTGCTAGGGGAGCAAAAGACTCGTATGCTCCGTTCGGATAAAATGGAAAACGTGATCTTTAACGGCACGAAAACCAGAAAGCCGCTGAATATGGCCGAGGTTTCCCTAACTTTTGAAAACACCAAAAACCTTCTTCCCACAGAGTACACACAGGTAACCATCAGCAGAAGATACTACCGCTCTGGGGAAAGTGAGTACCTGCTCAACGGTATAACCTGCCGCCTAAAAGATATCACCAACCTCTTCATGGATACCGGTATCAACTCCAACAGCTACGCTATCATAGAGCTCAAAATGATAGATGAACTGTTGAACGATAAAAATAATTCCAGAAGAGATCTCTTTGAGGAAGCAGCAGGCATTTCCAAGTTTAAAACCCGGAAAAAGGAGACCCTTCGCAAACTAGAGGACACCGATGCCGATCTGGCCAGGGTGGAGGACCTGCTATATGAAATTGAGAAAAACCTAAAATCCCTGGAAAAACAGGCCAAGCAGACCGCCAAATATTTTGAAATAAAAAAAACCTATAAGGCTGCCAGCATAGCACTTGCAAAAAAAAGTGTGATTCAGCAAAGAGAGGCACTGCTCTCCTTGAATAAAAAAATAATGGAAGAGCAGGACAAAAAGTTGAGCCTGCAATCTAAGGTTTCTGATAAAGAGGCCCAACTGGAAAAATTAAAAGCAGACCTTATCCAAAAAGAAAAAAACCTAGCTACCAGGCAGAAGACCCTCAATGACCATGTCAATAAGATTCGTCAGTTTGAAAGCGACAAAAAAATCAAAAACGAAAGGTTGAGGTTTTTGGAAAACAGGTCACAGGACCTTAGAGAACAAATCAACCAAGACAAAAAAAGTAACGAGAGGGCGGCGTTTAGCCTTCAATCCCTTGAGCAAGAAAGAGCGTCAGCCGAAAAACTGCTGGCAGAAAAAGAATTTGTGGTAAAGGAACTCAAGGAGGTTTATGAGGAAAAAAAGACCGCTCATAATACCGCACAAGAGAAGCAAAAAGTGCTGAACAGAGGTTATGCCCAGAAAAAAGACCTCACCTATCAACTGAGCAAATCCCTGGAAATTAAACAGATGCAGCTATCCACACTCAAACAAGAGCTTGAAAAAACAGCATCCGACGACCATAGTCAAGAGGAAAGTTTGGCGGAATTTGAGGAGAAAATGGTGGAAGTAAGAGACCTCCTTGACCAAAAAAACAGGAGCCTCAGCAAAATTAAAAATGAAGAGAATCACCACTTACAGTCATTAGAGGATGCCAATCAACGAGTGGAACTAATCAAAGACGAACTCACACAGCTCAGCAGGAAATCAGATGCCAAACAAAACGAATATAGTCTCACCAAGTCACTGGTAGAAAACCTGGAAGGGTTCCCTGAAGCCATAAAATTTCTAAGGAAACAAACCAAATGGGGAAAAGAAGTCCCCCTACTCTCAGACATCCTCACCACCGACGAAAGGTTCCGCGTAAGTATTGAAAATTACCTGGAAAACTACATGAATTACTATGTGGTGGACACACAGGAGCAAGCAATCACTGCTATCAACCTATTGAGTGATGCGGCCAGGGGGAAAGCCAACTTTTTCATCCTGGAACATTTTGAGAAATTCAAGCCTTCCCATAACAAAATCTACCCCAATGCTGTGCCAGCCACAGAAATAGTAGAATATGATGAAAAATATGCAAGGCTGATCGCCTACATTTTAGACGATGTATATATCTTGAAGGGCAGCTTGCAAGATATCCCCCAAGGAGAGGATGCCATATTTATCACGGAAAGTGCCAAATTCATCAAAAGAAAGTTTAGCATCTCCGGGGGCTCAGTAGGGCTGTTTGAGGGCAAACGGATTGGAAGGGCAAAGAATCTGGAGAAGCTTGAAAAGGAAATCAAAGAACTGAATAAAAAAATCAGTGGCATTAGGGCAAATCTCGACCATCAATTAGGGAGCCTGGCCAAATTAAAAGAAAAGTCCTTTAAATCAGCCATTGAAACCCTCCAAACAGAAGTCAATTCGGTGAATGAGGAATGGGTTTCAGTGAAAACCAAAAAGGAACAGCTTAGCCAATTGCTCAGTTCCAATGCCAATAAAAAAGAGGACATCGCAGAAAGGATCCAGGTACTTTCAGAAGAAATAGATGAGATTAACCCTCAATTAATCGAAGAAAAATCCCGATTTGACGGTATGGAGGAAGAGCTTGCACTCATCAATGAGCAATTGCAGCTTGCGGCCGATGAACTCTCCGACCACTCCCAGCGATACAATGAGGAAAATATTGGCTATCACCAACAAGTAAACCGTCTCAATAGCCTGGAGCAAGAAATCACCTTCAAAAAAAGCACCTACGAAAGCAGTGAAGAAAGGATACAAAAGGGGCAGTCAGAGCTGAATCAGATTGACGGGGAAATCAAAAACCTTATAGACAACAATGAAATCAAGGATGACGAGCTGGTAGAATTGTATACCGAGAAGGAATCCATTGAAGCAGCTGTAAATGAGGCGGAAAAAGCCTATTATGCCCACCGGAGTACCATAGATGAAGCTGATAAAGCGATAAGAGAAAATCAGCGTATACTGGCCAACATTGATACCGTAGCGATGGAGCTTCAAAATGCCCTGAATGAGGTAAAAATCAAACTCAGTTCCATCAAAGAAAGGCTTAGCGTTGAATTTGAGTTAGACCTCGAGCAACTCATGGAGGAGGATGAGGCCATAGATGATGAATACAGGGAAAAGCACGAGGAGGAAATCAGGGAAGAAGTACGAAAGGCCAAGGAGAGGCTGGAACGTATCGGCCCCATCAACCCCATGGCCATGGAGGCCTATGATGAGATAAAAGAAAGGCACACCTTCATCACCACCCAGAAGGAAGACCTGGTAAATGCCAAGGATTCCTTGATCAATACCATCAAAGAAATCGATGAAGTGGCCAGAGTAACCTTTCTTGATGCCTTTGAAAAGATCAAAGAAAACTTTGTCAAAGTGTTCCGATCTTTATTTACTGCCGAAGACGATTGTGACCTAAAGCTCACTGATCCAGAAAACCCACTGGAAAGTACCATTGAAATCATAGCCAAGCCCAAGGGGAAGCGTCCGTTGACCATTAATCAGTTGTCTGGAGGGGAAAAGACCCTGACGGCCACCTCCCTGTTATTTTCCATTTATCTCCTAAAGCCTGCACCTTTCTGCATCTTCGATGAAGTGGATGCCCCCTTGGATGATGCTAATATCGATAAGTTTAATCAAATCATCCAGACATTCTCTGAGGAATCCCAGTTCATCATAGTAACCCATAACAAAAGGACAATGGCCAGCACGGACATTATCTATGGGATCACCATGATAGAAGCCGGGATTTCCAGGGTGGTACCTGTGGACCTCAGAGAATTGGTGGACGACAACCCATCATAGGGCATTTATGCTAATTGGGCAGTTTATGGGCAAATTTACCATACACCCAAGTACCGAAAATTGCACTCAATAGGGTCACCCCCACTACAGTGAACCCCGATCCTATCTGGGCAAAGATGGGGCCTGGGCAAGCACCAGTCAGTGCCCATCCCAATCCAAAGATAAATCCACCGACCACCTGTCCTTTCCTAAATTCCTTGTCGGCGATCTTTATTGGTTCTCCATCCATAGATTTTATATTAAACCTTTTGATAAGCTGAATGGAAACTATCCCTACCAAAATGGCAGATCCAATCACTCCATACATGAAAAAGGATTGTAGCCGGAACATTTCTTGGATACGAAACCAAGAAATGATCTCCGCCTTCACAAATACAATCCCAAATAACACCCCTACTATCAGGTATTTCAATAGTTGCACCGGTGTTTCTGGCACCTGCTGCATATTTGGTGCTTCACAATTGACGGGAGAATCCAATCCAGATTGCTGATTTTTTGTTTTATTTATTTCTTTTACTTTCATTTTTATTCAATTTTAGCTTTGTTATATCCCTATCCAGCCCATAATTACAGGCAGGAATATATGGGTCATGGCAAACCCTCCCAACATAAAGAAAATGGTGGCTACCAAGGAAGGCCATTGTAAATTACTTATTCCCATAATTGCATGACCTGAGGTACACCCCCCGGCATAACGGGTTCCAAAACCTACCATAAATCCCCCAATCACAAAGAAAAACAAACCTTTAAGAGTAAATAAATTCCCCCAATGGAATAATTCTGAAGGCATTAATTTACTGAAATCAGTGATCCCAAGCACCCTAAGATCTTCCTGGGTACTCTCAGCTACCACTATGCTATCTGGGTTGCTCAACCAAAGGGTGGCCAAAACACCACCTAGAAATATTCCAAAAACAAAAACTAAATTCCACATTTCCTTTTTCCAATTGTATTCGAAAAAAGGGATTTTGGCAGGCATACATGCTGCGCAAATATGCCTTAATGAAGAGGAAATCCCAAATGATTTGTTGCCCAGCAAGAGCAATGCGGGCACTGTAAGCCCTATCAATGGCCCTGCCACGTACCAAGGCCAAGGTTGTCTAATCCATTCTATTACTTGATCCATTATTTCAACTTTTTTTATTGTACACTTTTTAATTAAAACCGATAATCCATTATTAAATTGGCGTTCCAAAGATCCACACGGTTTATCCTGAACTGATCACTCACTTCTCCCCTATTCTTGGATGTCTTATTGACCAACAAAAACCGGATTTCCAGCCCCTCTAGGTTCCCTGCCAGCTTATGTCCCACATCTGCAGTGAAATGGTAATAAGAGGGCACCCCATATTTGTTGAGCTGAAAATTATCCACATCAGGTTGTGATACGCTCCCGGCACCTAAACGGGTAGACCAATCAGCACTCCATTGTTTATCATACTTCATAACAATAGATCTGACCCCTCCGTTTCCTTCAAATCTTTCTCTGGGTAAGCTAGCATAGAAAGTTTCTCTACCCCATTCACGAGGAAAAAGAAACCTGCCCGATCTAGATATCCATAGGGCATTCAAAGATAATTCCTGCTTCCCCCATAAAGATATTCCCAACCTGGCCCCTGCGCCCCAGGTATTTTCACCAGGTACTATATAGGCTTTAATAGTGTCAGGGTTGCCTCCATTCTTACTACTTAACTGTGAAAACCCTTCTGCTCCGCTAAACCAGTGAAAGGAATCCTTTTCCCATTTTTTTTCGACTTGCATATAATGGAGGCTAAACACATTTTCAGCCCAATAATTCCAAAATTGGATTTTCAAATCCGAATCAGCGTTAAATCTAGCCCCAAGTAACCCTAAGCCCCTTGAGGAAATATTCCCAAAATAGGCCGAGGAAGTCCCAAATACATTCCTACCGAAAGGGTAAACTCCATATGAATCTGCAATAGAGTACCAATCCACCGTACCTCTCATGGTCACATGATTATACCAAGCTCCAGAAATATCCCATTTTGAATCCTTATAGGTAACGTTAAGCCCACTGAATACATTCGGCCTCATTCTATTATCCTGCTCGTTCAAAAAAGGAGTATTTACCTTTTGCCTTCCAAAAGTAGCTTCCCAAGCCCCTTTGGTATAGGAAAGAAATAAGTGCTCCAGCCTGTCTAAATCCTTTGTGTTTTCAAAGTCATTCATGTCATACAGCAGTATCTCGTACCGGTTTACATTCCCTGTGGAAGGATCAGGAATGCGGAGATTGTGTTCGTACAGTTGAAAGACAAAGAAGCCACTGAACCCTACTTGAAAACCATGAAACCGTGGACTTGCGTAGGCCAATCCTCCGCCTGCTGCTATAGTGAAATAATCCGTCAATTGTTGCCAGTTTGACGTTCCCATCACAAAACTTCGCAGGTGAAAATCGATTTGACCCTTTTTTAATGTTTCTCCCAAGGTATTGGGTCTATATTGTAGGGTATCAGGAACCTCTTGGGAAAATAGCTTCCCATTTATCCCTAAGCCCGACACCCATACCAATAAGATAATCCAGTTCAACCGCATATTCCTACCGCTTGGCTTTTATTAATGTGGTTTAAGCAAATGGCAAGGAACAATCCTTGCCATTTCACCACTCACCTTCAACCTAATTTACTTTAAAGTAATGTGGTAGGGCAGACGTAATCACTTACCTCAAATTTACCGGACGCCTTGATCGCTTCAAAACCTCCTGCTACATCAATAAGGTTTTCGTAACCCCTGGCTTTGAGTATAGAGAGGAAAATCATTGATCTATATCCTCCCGCACAATGCACATGATAAGTTTTGTCCTTGTCCAACTGGGCCATGTTTTGGTTGATATAATCCAATGGCCCATTTTCGGCTCCTATCACATGTTCACTTTGGTACTCGCTTGCCTTTCTCACATCCAATATATTTAGGTCAGCTTCTTTTGCAGGCAGTTCATCAACCGATATGCTTTGTATGGTATCTACCTCCATGCCCGCATTTTTCCAGCTTTCCATTCCGCCTTTTAAATAACCAAGTGCCCTGTCATAGCCTACTCTGGCCAACCGGGTAATCACCTCTTCTTCCCTGCCCTCATCGGCCACCACCAAAATCTCTTGCTTTACATCAGGAATAAGCGTACCTACCCATACAGCAAAGCTCCCATCTATGCCTATGTTAATGGAGTTGGGAATAAATGCCTTGGCAAAATCCACGGCCTTCCGTGTATCCAACACCACGGCACCGGTTTCGTTCGCAGCTATCTCAAACTCTTCAGGGGACAATGCTCTCTGCCCTCTATCCAGCACCTCATCAATACTGTCATACCCCTGAATGTTCATCATCACATTCTGAGGGAAATAGGAAGGTGGTGGGGTAAGACCTGTAGTCACTTCCTTGATAAACTGCTCCTTACTCATTTCTTGCAAGGCATAATTGGTTTTCTTCTGATTACCAAGGGTGTCTGAAGTCTCCTTACTCATATTTTTGCCGCATGCACTGCCAGCACCATGCGCAGGATAAACAATAATATCATCCGGCAAGGCCATAATCTTGTTTCTAAGCGAATCGTATAAATGTCCCGCAAGTTTCTCCTGGGTAAGGTCTGCTATTACTTTCTGCGCCAAGTCTGGCCTACCCACATCCCCTATAAAGAGCGTATCTCCAGTGAACAAAGCCTGCTCTTTACCACTCTCGTCCAATAACAAGTAAACCGTACTTTCCATGGTGTGTCCAGGGGTATGAATAGCTCTTAACTTTACATTTCCCAAGCTAAATTCCTGACCATCTTCGGCAATCAAAGCCTCAAACCCCAAGGGCATGGTAGTGGGACCAAAAACGATGGTTGCCCCTGTTTTAGCAGCCAAATCCTTATGTCCAGACACAAAATCAGCATGAAAGTGCGTCTCAAAAATGTATTTGATTTTGGCTCCATTCCTTTCAGCCTTTTCTATGTAGGGCTGTACTTCCCTTAGAGGGTCTATAATGGCGGCTTCTCCTCCCGATTCTATATAATATGCTCCCTGGGCGAGACATCCGGTATAAATTTGTTCTACTATCATGTTCAGTTAAATTATGCGTTTCTAAAATATTTAGTTCAATATTATGTACTTAAATTTTCCGGCCATAGGACTTTTGTCACACAAGTTCCATCATGCCACCTGCCAGATTATGGACATTCTCAAATCCAAGATGGTGTAAGGTGGTGCAGGTCTTGGCACTACGGTTTCCACTTCTGCAATAAACAAAATAGGCCTTCTCCTTCGGTAATTTGTTCAGCTGTTCTTTAAATGAGGGATCGAAGAAGTCCAGGTGGATTGCACCTTTTAAATGCCCTGACTGAAATTCCCCTTTCGTCCTTACATCCAACAATGTCACACCTTTTTGGGAAGATTGACGAATGAATTCCTCAGAATCTAAATTCTTATAGGTAGTATCTGATTTCTTAAACCAATTCCACATCATTTTCTTTGTTTAATTTAACACAAAGATAGCTATATCATTACCCACTAATCTGTAATGAAAGTCACTTAGAAACGATGGTGAAGTCGAAATTTGTTTTTTTGCCACAGATGCACAGATTCTGATGGATATGTGGGATTTATTGTGAAGAGGTGAAATCTAGCATGATGAGATGTGCCCTTTAAGAAACAATTATAAATAGATGGGAAACTACCCTTATTACCCCAATGTGCACCTGTGGCAATCCCCCAGGAAAAGCTGATGCGTCAGACGATAAGCCTTTTATACCCATCTGTGCATCTGTGGCCAAAGAAAAATAGATGGGAAACTACCCTTAATACCCCACTGTGCACCGGTGGCAATCCCCCAGGAAAAGGTGATGCGTCAGACGATAAGCCTTTTATACCCATCTGTGCATCTGTGGCCAAAGAATAATAGATGGGAAACTACCCTTAATACCCCCTGTGCACCTGT
>PXCO01000325.1 GCA_003565295.1 Cyclobacteriaceae bacterium | reverse complement strand
AAGAATTATTTGATGATCGTCACTGAGGCACCCATGACCCATGATCAGAAGGTAATTTGACAAAAGCAAAAGCATTCAACGGATATATCTCGACTGGCCTGAACCCTGCTAATTACTCAGTTAAACCTAATCTCTATACTTTACACCTACTCGGGCAAAACCTGATGCCGTCTGGACATAGGGTAAGGAATATTAATCTTCCTCCTCTTCCAGGGCTCGGTAGGCCAAAATACCCCCTAGCACATTTCGAACTTTAGTAAATCCCTTGCTTTCCAAAAATTGCTTGGCATTTCCACTCCTTGCTCCTGATCTACAATGGATTACGATTTCTTCATCCTTGTAGGTCTCCAGCTCACTGAGCTTTTCAGGAACCTCTGCTAAGGGGATGTTCCAAGCATCAAGGTTATCGTCCTCATACTCATATTCTTCCCTTACATCTATAAACACAAACTTCTCCTGTTTGTCGAGTCTTTCCTTTAGTTCGTTTACGGTAATATCTTCCATTGTCAAATTATTTCACTAATATTCTTACGGATCTTACTTTGTCTTTTCTCCTATATCGGATCAAATATATGCCTTTTTGCCTGTCCTCAAAATGAATGATCTTTCCTTTTTCATAATCCTCTATCCTGGCCTCTATCCTTCTGCCCTGAAAATCATAGACCCCAAGCTCATCTAATTCACTGGCCTCCAAGTATAAGCGATCCACCACGGGATTGGGAAAGGCCCTCACCTCTTCCTCCAATTCTTCCTCTGGCTCCTCCACCACCTCGTTTATGGAAAGATGGGGTCTCATCATTAGGTTTCCACTCACTTCATCGTTTTGCTGCCAGGCACCCGAAACATTGTAGAATATATCCTCACCGGAATCAGAGGATTTGTCCAGGCCCACATAGATAAAGTCATTGGTAAACTGCATGAACCCTATATAAAAGCGTCCTGATACCCGAATATTGGAACCCAAAGAGAAGTAGGCAAATTCTGCGATATCCTCCACTTCAGGGATAAGCACTTCCCTTCTATAAACGGGGTCTTGGCCAAGGCTGTCCCATACCATCAATTCTATGGACCGGCCCCTTTGCATAAAATTGGTGAAATTGATGCTGATCCCTTTAATATAAACAGGGGTTGCTATTTCATAACGCAGCGCTAACATGCCTGAACGTTGATTGATGCCTGCGGAATAATCTACCGAACCATTGTCATAGGCCAGGAAATCCCTCACTGGCATCACAAACCTCACGGTGTCATTCACCTTGTAATCCATGCTAAAATTAAAAACCGTGTCCCTTCCATTGATGCTTTCCACCTTATACCTGTCCCCGGTACTCAAATACATCAGTGCCTCCAGGTCAAAGGGATCTTCCTCTTCCCACTCAATATCCTCCTGTAAAGTCAAACTCTCAAATGACCTCCGCTCTCCAGCTTGTGGAACCGGGTTAAGTGGGGTGTTGACATTTAGGTTTTGAATCAATGCCCCGGTCTGTAAATTTCTCAATTGAACGGTAAACTCCATAGCCCTGAACCGATTGCTGAGATTTTTAAATTGACCTGTGATGGGACCAAGATATTCCTCTGCTTTGCGGCTTAACTCAAAAAGGGGCACAGCGCCATACTTGCCAAAGGGGCTGGAAGGAAGCTGTGTTAGGGTACGGTCTTCGTAGAAGAGGTCTGATGAATTCCTGTTCTTATCCAGGTAAATGTAATCCAGCACCCAGGTATCAAAAGGGCCCGAAAGCCTCCCAATATGCATGAAACGAAAACGAAACTGCTCATGATGGAACTCCTCACTAACCTGAATGATCTCTTGTGTGAAGTCAGTGGTTACCTCTTCGTCACCACCTATTACCTGCCATACCATCTCCCATTCTCCTTCCTCATTCATAAAATGAAGTTCCAATTGATCGTTGTTGTCGGGCATTTCCCCCCTTCCCGCAGCTTGCCAGAAAAAACTCAAAAAAACTGTGCCTGCTTCATCCCCGGATAGGCCTGAGAGGTCAATGGGCATGGAGGTTAATCTGTCACCTTCCCCATTTTCCAGGAGTTCCCTGGAATAAGCCTCTCCCTTTTCGTCCACCCCATCCAGGTAGCATACTCCGATGGAAGGAGGATTGATCCCAAGGGTCATGGAAGCCAGTACCCCTCTGCTTTCCCATAGGTCTTCCCTTATTAGCCCACTGCTAAAGTCATCCCAAAAGGGCAAGGTAAGCCGATCATCTAGCAAACGCATATGGAGGGTAGTACCTCTTTCCGTGTCTCTATCGTTTGAATGGGTAGCAGGCCTAGGGGTGGGGAGTTGCTGAAATTGGGCATTGGCGCTAAGGCAGTACAGTATTCCTACTATACTAAAACCCAAAACTCCCCAATTTCTGTTAAAAAGCATGATACTATAGCTCCAATTCTTCTTCCAATTCGGACACCCAAATATCCACTCTTTCACCTGTGGTGGCATCCACCCCGGACGGGGGCAATTGCTTGATCACCGTTCCCTTGGGTACAGTATCGGTTTTCACATAATTCAGGTTGCCCATTCTAAGGCCGGATCCCAAAATCAGGAATTCCGCTTCAATATCGTCCATCCCTATCAGATTGGGCATTTCAAGCCGCTGATTGCCAAGGCCGTCCCCTACCACCAGGTCGATCTGGGAACCTTTAGGGATTTCGAACCCCTCACGGATGTCCCTTCCCCTGTACTTTTGCTCTAGCACCACATTCATCCCAATATCCGGCACGTAGGAAATGTCTCCCCTTACCAAACCATGGTTGAAAAGTATTTCCTGGGCATTTTTCAGGGGGGTGTTCACCAAGTTGGGCATAGAGATCAACGGCGCGTTTTGCGCGTTAAGCGTTACATAAATTTTCCGGTTCTGCTTCACCTTGGTTCCCGGCCTGGGGTTTTGCTTCAGTACGTGAAGGGGCTTTTCCTCGGCCACGTATCCACTGTCCGGTGTAATTTCCAGCCGAAGGTCCCTGGACTTGAGAAAGGCCTCCAACTCCTCATAATGGTATCCTTCCAAGTCCGGCACGGATACCGACTCCCCATGGTTGGTGTAGCTGGGTAAATAGAAATTAAAAAACAGAATTAGCAATACCAGAAGTATACCTGCTATTGCCAGTAGGTGGATGCCGATTTTTTTTACAATAACTAAAATCTCGTTCATAGGTACTTGTATAACACTTGCAAATGTACGTCTTTTTTTTGGTGAAGGTAGACTTGCCCATTTTCTAACGGAGAAGCAGGCAATCACCGTATGCCCCCTATCGAATAATCAAGCGTTTGGTGGCGGAAATGGATTGCCCTGTGATCTTCACCACAAACACCCCGCTGCTCAGCAATGCCCGGCTAAAGCTGTAGGTCTGATTCAAGGTATTTTCAAAGTCCACCATATATGCCACTTGCCCGCTCATATTGATAAACTCAATCCGGACATTTTCATGCTCACTCAAATTAAAACTGATATTGAAAACATCATCTGCAGGGTTGGGGAAAATGACCGTGTTGTCCAATCCGGGATCCACGGGATCGGGGTTGTCTGACAAAAAGAGTTCCAAATTGTCCAGATAAAGTGCCGCATTACTGGCACCATGGTCCGTCACCTTAAAAAACACCCTGGAATGCTCCGTGCCCTCCCCGGTAAACTCACTGAGGTTGACGAACGCACTCTCATAATCCGCCCTGGTATTGGGGTTGGGCAGTCCAGAGCCCGAGATGGTGTTGATCTCATTTCCTTCCCGACTCCAAATTACCGTGCCAGACCTGCCTCCATTGCTACTGACGATTAATTCCAAGCGAACCTGATCCTCACCAGTAAATCCTCCTGCGGCCCAATCAAAAAACAAACTAGCCCTGCCCGTGGCACTCAGGTCGAATAATGGGGAGGCCAGCCAATGTGAATCCCCCCGAACAAAATTCACCAAAGCCAACACATTGTCCTGTTCAGTATCTTGAACCCTCGTTCTCCAAGTGGGGAAGTTCCTTTCGGGATTGATCCTAATCCAGGCTCCCACTCCATTTACCTGGTTGAAGTCTTGCCTCCAGGGCACTCTTATTTCTGTCTCCCTTTGAACAAAATGCCTTCTAAGTTCATCCTCCCTGCCAGGGTTCTGATCAAAGCTGGGCTGGTGTATTCGATAGTCCAGCCGATTACCCCCCTCTTCTATCATGGTCGGCAGACCCACTGTCCTGCTCTCCCCTATCGGTATATGAAAGTCTTCAAAAACCAGAGTTTCCCTATCTCTACGGTTATATAAACGGTCCACAAAGAAACCGTTGATGGGCAAATTGCCAGTATTTCTCACAAGAAGCACCTCCTCTGAATGAAGCCCAGCGGTTACAGGCAATGGTTCTTCCAAGTCTACCAATTCAAAATCGTACCTGAACAATTCTTCTTCCAGGATTTCAATATCTTTAACAAAGAGGTTATTGCCAAACCCATTCACCACAATAAAGGCAATTCTCACATTCGGCTGTCCTGCGTAGGCACTCAAGTCGACCACTTCCCTTCTGAATTGATCCTCAGCATTTGGGAAAAATTCTGAGAAAGTCCTGGGTTGTGTCGCAAGTGTAACATCCTGCTTATCGTATAGGGCGCCTGTAAGATTGAAGGTGTTGCCGCAATCTGTGGATACTGCCACGAGAAGTTTATCCTGAAAATCCTCACTGTCAAAGGGCGCATAGGCCATATTGAAAGTCAATTGAGCGTTTTCAATTTCCGATAGATCCATCCTTGGGCTGATGAAATAATTTATTTCCCCCCTTTCCCGGTATTTGTAGCTATTCACATACATGAGTTCTTGGCTGACTCCTTCTATGTTAAGGCTGATGCTGGACCAGGTAATTCCCTGATCGGGGTTCAGAATGTCCCAAAGATGAAAATCCCTAATCAAGTCCAGTCTATACGGCAAGTCAATATTTGCGGCAAGGCTTGGGTTCGTTCTTTTATAGCTGTTGAAGGGGTCCTGATCCGGTTGATTGTTGACTTCAAGGACCTCTACTTCAAACGTATTTGCCCCTTGAATAGGCAGCATCAACGGGTTAAAATATAAGGTGTCTATTTCCGCCGTAGCTAGATTCAGGTTAAACTCCCGCTGCTCTATCACCGTGCCGTTCAGGGAGATTTCCACATTTGCACTGGTAATGGTCTCACTGCCGGCATTCATTACTAATACACCTGGCAAAACTTCTGGAGAGCAGACAAAGTCACTTGGAGAAATGACCTTTTCTATCGAAAGATCAATTTCAAACAATTCAGGTGGCACCAAACCTGGGCTGGAAAGCAGGGAGTTTCGCCTTGGGCTTGAGGCCAGCACCACGTTCATTCTGTCCACCTGACCCTGGGTAAAAAGATTCATGCATTGATCCTGGGTATAATCCATGTAATTCTCAATCATATCACGGGATCCGCAGGTCACTCTTGGGGTAAATTGACAGTCTATATTAAAGCCATTCTGGTCGGGGGTGTCATCCACATAATCAGAGTCACCGCAGCCCCCATCTCCCCAAATATGTCTGAGCCCAAGAAAATGCCCTATTTCATGGGTGGCCGTTCTTCCCCTAAATTCTACGTCAGCAGAACCCCCGGTTCCAAAATATATGTGGTTTACCCCTACGCCGTCGATATTCCTGGAGGTTGGGGGGAATTCTGTTAATCCTGGAAGATCTGCCACTGGAAAAGACGAGAACCCCAAAATAGTTCTAGGCATAGGCAGCACCCAAATATTCAGGTATTCCTCCGGAGGCCAAAAGGCAATGGAGCTTATAAGGGCAATATCTCCTTCCCTATAACTAGTCCTACTCCCCATCACCCGGTTAATCCCCGTTGTAGGCAATCCTTCCGGGTCTCTTCTGGCCAGGACAAACTCGATATTGGCACTAGCGGCCACACCCCTAAATTCCACCGGCGTGAGCACCGTGTCCTCATTTAACCGGTTATAATCCTCATTAAGAATCCTGATTTGGGATAGAATTTGTTCCTCTGGAATATTTGCCCCTTGGCCCACGGGGGTGCCGTTATGGATAATATGCACCACTACTGGGATCTGACGGGGTGAGTCGTCTTCTTGTGTGCGAAGGTTGAAGGCTCCTCGCTCACCCTCCACAATTTTGTCCTCCATCCAGGACTCAAAATACTCCCGGCTGCCATAGACACCCAGGGCCTTTTCCTGCATTTTCTCTATTACCAGCGCACCACATTGCTCATCATGCTGGTGCTGAAAAGTTTTCCCAAAGTGGGATTGGGCCATAAGGGAAAAATTACCCATACATAAAAATACCAGCACTAAGAAAACCCGGGTTCCTAGTGCTGGCAAATTCTTTTGGATACGTACCCCAAAAAAATCAGGCAACTTCCACATTTATCGCTTCCACTTTTGATATTTCAGGGATGGCTTTTTTGATGGCCTCCTCCACCCCGGCCTTCAGGGTCATGGTGGACATGGGGCAGGAACTACATGCTCCCGTAAGTTCTAGCTTCAGCACCATTTCTTCCGAAAGGTCCACCACTTTCACGTTCCCCCCGTCTGCCTCCAAATAAGGACGGATGGTATCCAAGGCTTGTTCAATTTGATCTTTATAGGTAGCTAACATGACATTTGTTTATACTTTCACTTGCACTACTTCTGTTTTGGCTTTTGCCGCATTACGGATGGCAATTTGCCGGGCCACATTTTCAGCCAATAGACCGAAGGCGTCTGCCGTAACCCCATCCTTCATCACCGCAGGAAAACCGCTATCCCCACTCTCCCGGATACTCTGCACAATGGGTATTTCTCCTAGAAAGGGCACTTTATATTTGTCGGAAAGCTTCTTTCCCCCATCCTCGCCAAATAAGTAATACCTGTTATCCGGCAATTCTTCGGGGGTAAAATAGGCCATATTCTCCACTACACCTAAAACGGGAACATTGATCTGTGGCTGGTTAAACATGGACAAGGCTTTGGTAGCATCTGCAAGCGCCACTTTTTGAGGAGTGGTTACGATCACTGCACCTGTCACAGGAACCGTCTGTACCATGGTCAGGTGAATGTCGGAAGTACCCGGAGGCAAATCCAAAATCAGGTAATCCAACTCCCCCCATTCCACATCTCCAATAAATTGCTTCAAGGCCGAACTTGCCATTGGCCCTCTCCATACTACCGCACTGTCCGCCGGGGTAAGAAAACCTATGGACATCAGCTTGACCCCATACTGCTCTATGGGTATAATTACGTTTTTACCGTTTTCTTGTTTCACTGCCGGCTGCTCCCCCTCCACATTGAACATGGTGGGCACCGAGGGGCCAAAAATATCAGCATCTATTAATCCCACCTTTGCGCCTTTTTGAGCCAGGGCTACGGCCAGATTAGAAGCACAAGTGGATTTTCCCACACCACCCTTACCGGAGGCCACCGCTATGATGTTCTTTACCTTGGGCAGAAGGGGCGCGTTATCCCTTACGGTGGTGACATTAGAGGTCATGAAAATATCCAATTCCACCTCATCACCAAAAGCTTTCTGCAAGGCTCCTTCACAGTCACTTTTGATAAGTTCCTTCAAGGGACAGGCGGGGGTGGTCAATACTACCTTAAAAGCAATTTTGTTCCCATTTACCTGTAAGTCCTGGATCATTCCCAAGCTCACTAAATCCCTTTTGAGGTCAGGATCTTCTACCTGTGAAAGCGCCTCTAAAACCTTATCTTTTGTGATAGCCATAGTTCCAATTCTCAAATTTACGGTATTTTAACCAACCGTACTCCTTACTCTATAATGTACAAAGTTAATGGTTATTGTTTAAATTTTACCAATTCATGCTGATAACCCGCCAGCCCAATGAATAGTTTCCCTTTCAAAGCACTGGTTCGGGATCAATTATGTTACAATATGCTTTATCTTTGTCTTCTAAACTCGATGCAGGAAGTATGGCCATCAGCAATCAGACCACGGAAAAAGTAAGGGAAAGAGCTGACATAGAAGAGGTTGTCAACGACTATGTTTCTTTGAAAAGAAAAGGCCAAAACCTTTGGGCTTGCTGCCCCTTTCACCAGGAAAAAACCCCTTCCTTTTCAGTGTCCCCCTCTAAGCAGATTTATAAATGCTTCGGTTGTGGCAAAGCCGGTGATACCATTCAATTTGTGATGGACATAGAGGGGATAGGGTTTAATGAAGCCATACGGCATTTGGCCCAAAAATACGGCATTGAAATCGAGGAAAGTCAACAGCCATCCACACCCGAGGAAGTTCAGCGGCATAATGAAAGGGAAAGCCTCTTGATCGTGCTGAACTATGCAAAAAACCACTTTGTGAAAAACCTGAGCTCCGAAGAAGGCAGGTCCATAGGATTAGCTTATTTTAAAGAAAGAGGTTTCACGCCAGAGGTATTGGGTCAGTTTGAGCTGGGCTATGCATTGAATCGCTGGGATGCCTTAATGAATGCAGGCAAGGAGGCGGGCTATGATCAAGAATCCCTGCTCAAGGCCGGGCTTATCCTGGAAAAAGAAGGGGGTAAATGCTATGACCGGTTTAGAGGTAGGGTGGTCTTCCCTTTTCACAACCTGAGTGGCAAGCCCATTGCGTTTGGGGCAAGAATACTCACCAAGGATAAAAATCAGCCCAAATATATCAACTCTCCCGAGACGGAGGTCTACCATAAAAGTGATGTGCTTTATGGCATTTATCAGGCTAAGCAGGCCATTCGTCAGAAGGACATGTGTTACCTGGTAGAAGGGTACACAGATGTGATCAGCCTTCATATGGCCGGTATTCCCAACGTGGTGGCCTCCTCAGGAACCTCGCTTACGGAAAACCAGATCAAGCTGATCAAAAGGTTCACCGACAACGTTACGGTGCTTTATGATGGAGACCCCGCAGGGATCAAAGCTTCTTTGCGGGGCATAGATATGCTATTGGAGGGGGGATTAAATGTGAAGGCAGTGGTTTTTCCCGAAGGGGAAGACCCCGATAGCTATTCCCAGAAAGTGGGTAGGTCTGCCTTTTCAGATTACCTGAAAGAAAAAAGTAGAGATTTCATCCGCTTCAAGATAGACTTGATGTGGGAAGAAACCAAAGAGGATCCAATTGCCAGAGCAGAAAGCATGCGCCAGGTAATTCAGAGCATCGCCAAGGTGGCCGACCCGATGATAAGGAACATCTATGTGAAAGAGGCTTCCCGCCTGCTGGAGATGGATGAGGATTTGATACATGCTGAAATCAACAAGACCTACCTGTCTCAACAACGAAAAGAGGATTGGAAGGCCAAACACCTGGAAAATACGAGCACACCGGAGGCATTGCTTCCCGTGGAGCCTAAAAAAGCCAGTCACAAGGCTACGCTAAGGTTACAAGAAAAAGAAACCTTACGTATATTGATTAATTATGGTTGGCAAAAAATTTCAGAGGAGTTACATGTATGCGAATATCTTATGGATGAGACGGCAGAACTTGAATTCGAAACTCCTGTATTCAAAAGAATGTTTAGCCAATACAAGGAGGCTTTGAAAAAGGGAGTTTTACCCGGAACCGATTATTTTCTGCAAGTAAATGACAATGAAGTCAAACAAGAAGTCATAGATATGGTTACACATAAGTACGAATTATCAGAACTTTGGGAAAAAAGATTTCAGATTTTCACCATAAAGGAGGCGGATGATTTGGCGAAAACGGTGTATTCCAGTGTTTTAAGATTAAAAAGAAGGGTGGTTCACAAGATGCTGCAGGAAACATTACAGAGAATGAAAGAAGCTAAAGAGGAAGAAATAACTGATTTGCAAAAAGTATATATGGAGGTGAAAACCTATCAGATAACCATAGATAAGCAGTTGGGAATGGTGATTTCAAATTGAAATCCATTTAAAATAAATTTAAAATTATATCCATCTAGGAGGTATTCATCCTAATAATCACATGGCAGAAATCAAATTAAACAGTATAGAAGAGGCCTTGGAGGACATCAAGGCAGGCAAAGTGGTAATAGTAGTTGATGACGAGGACAGGGAGAACGAAGGGGATTTCATTTGTGCGGCAGAAAAGGTCACGCCTGAGATCATCAATTTCATGGCCACCCATGGCAGAGGTTTAATTTGTGCACCCTTGATTGAAGATAGGTGCAAGGAGTTGGGGTTGGAAATGATGGTCGGCTCAAACACAGCCGTTTTCGAAACCCCTTTCACGGTTTCAGTAGACCTGGTAGGCCATGGGTGCACCACGGGAATTTCGGCCAGCGACCGGGCAAAAACCATACGGGCTTTAATTGATCCTGACATAGACCCTTCAGAATTGGGAAAGCCCGGCCACATTTTCCCGCTTAAAGCAAAAGCGGGAGGGGTATTGAGGAGAGCAGGTCACACAGAAGCTTCCATAGACCTAGCGAGACTGGCGGGGCTTGCACCTGCTGGTGTGTTGGTGGAAATAATGAACGAAGATGGCACTATGGCCCGCTTACCTGACCTCATCAAGGTAGCCAAGCGTTTTAACCTTAAATTGATCACCATTAAGGACTTGATCGCCTATAGGTTAAGAAATGAGAGCCTTATCAAACGGGAAATTGGGGTAAATATGCCCACCGAATGGGGGGATTTTGACCTTATCGCCTACGAGCAAACCAACACCAACGAGATCCACATGGCTTTGATAAAAGGGGAGTGGGAAAAAGACGAGCCAGTGATGGTAAGGGTTCATTCTTCCTGCGTTACTGGAGACATATTCGGAAGTTGCCGCTGCGATTGCGGCCCTCAGTTACATAGGGCCATGGAAATGGTGAATGAAGCAGGTAAAGGAGTGGTCGTTTATATGAACCAGGAAGGAAGGGGTATTGGCCTTATCAACAAATTAAAAGCCTATAAATTGCAAGAAGAGGGAATGGACACGGTTCAGGCCAATCTAGCCCTTGGATTTCCCATGGATAAAAGAGACTATGGTATAGGAGCTCAAATTTTGAGAGACCTGGACATATCAAAGATAAACTTGATCACCAATAACCCCACAAAGAGAGCTGGACTCCTGGGATATGGTTTGGAAATCGTGGATACCGTACCCCTGGAAATCGGAAGCAACCCCCACAATGAAAGATACCTTATCACCAAAAGAGACAAAATGGGCCACCAAATCCTTAGTAAGGGATTGAAGAAACTTTAGGTTATTAAACTAAATACCCCTAAGTTGCTTCAACAAATGGAGTAGTTTTTACGTATTGGAAGGTAGAAACCAAATAAAAAGTGGTATGAAAAGATTAACCTGTATCTTCATAGCAAGCCTGTTTATGGCGATAGGTGTTCAAGCCCAGGAGTTTCCCTCCCAGGTATGGCACAACGGGAAGGTGTTTCTGGAAAGTGGTGAAGTATTAGAAGGGAAGGTTAAATATGACCTTGAAAACAATGTGGTAAACGTACAAGACCAAACGATAAAAACATTCAATGCGGTATCCATCCATCATTTTGAGATATTTGATGAATTTTATGGGGGTGTTAGGGTCTTTTATAGCTTGCCCTACGCCATGAATTCCGATTATAAGGTTCCTATTTTCTTTGAATTGCTTGTGGAAGGTGAAGACATGACCTTATTGTGCAGAGAATATATCACGGTGGACAACAGAGGGATGAACAATATGGCATGGAGAGGGATGTATATGGGACCTATGTGGGGTCCTCCCATGATGGGCTTTAACCGGCTTGCCTTTGAATATTACTTTCTCACCGATCAGGACATTCAAAAGTACAGCCAAAAAAAACGTGAACTTTTCGATATCATGGATGATAAGTCATCCGAAGTGCGGCTTTTCATGCGTAAAAACAGACTTTCCCACGATAGACGCGGAGATCTAACCAGGATCACCGCATATTACAACCAGCTTAAACAAGATACATAAATGTCGAAACCGCTTATTTTGGTGTCCAATGATGATGGCATCACTTCCAGAGGGATCAGGGTTTTAGTAGATATCATGAAAGATTTAGGGGAGGTTTTCGTAGTAGCCCCAGACAGCCCCCAATCCGGAATGGGACATGCCATCACCATTGGAAACACCCTCAGATTGTCCGAAGAGGATATTTTTAAAGATGTAAGAGCATTTAAATCCAGCGGAACACCCGCAGATTGCGTGAAGCTTGCCAAGCACTATGTGCTCAAGGAGCGAAAACCCGACCTGGTGGTAAGTGGGATCAACCACGGAAGCAACACCTCCATATCTGTATTGTATTCCGGTACCATGTCGGCAGCCATAGAAGGGGCGATAGAGGGCTTTCCATCCATAGGGTTCAGCTTATGCGATTATAGTTCAGATGCTGATTTTTCTCATACCGAGGAATACGTTCATAAAATTGCCCAACAGGTGTTGGAGAATGGGATACCAAAGGGAGTGGCCTTAAATGTAAATTTTCCCCCAAAGCGAAATGAGGCCATGCGGGGGATAAAAATATGTAGGCAGGCCAGGGCCAAATGGCAGGAGGATTTTGAAGAAAGATACGATCCCAATGGCCGCAAGTACTTTTGGTTGGCCGGCAACTTTGTGAATTTTGACAAAGGGGAGGACAATGACGAATGGGCCATCGCCAATAACTTTGCCTCCATTGTTCCCTGCCAATATGACCTTACCGCCCATCATGCCATATCTCAAATCAACAACGATTGGGACTGGGAGAAAATGAAGGATTGATTAATCTTGATTTGGTGTTTCTTTTTCAGAATGAGGTTGGTTGATTTTGGGTTTTTATTATTTAAGCAAGTGGTTTATGCATGGTTGATTTACGAACTACATAGGGGTTATTCACGAATGGACCAAAACCAGGAATGGATAGGGAAGGATAGCCGAGATTGTCCCCTGTGATTTTTTTGAGTTGGAAGAGATAGAGTCAATGGTGGAATGATGGATAATAAATGGTTTATAAATACCGAATTGGCAGAGGTGGGGTAGATGAGTGGAAGGTCGGATAGGGAATTTAAGTAGGGTGCCTAGGTGAAAACCTGAATGAGTTGTAATTTTTAACTACCTTGGTAGACAAAAACCAGAAATAGCTATGAAGAGTTACTTTGCCTTAATGGGTATATGCATTCTATTTTGGCTTCCATTTAATGCCAATGCCCAATCTGAACCCTTAAAAGTCATCACCTATAACATCTGGAATGGTTTCGATTGGGGTAAGGACCTTCAACGCCAAAAGGATATGGTGAATTGGCTTAAGGAACAGGATGCCGACGTGGTAGCCCTTCAGGAGCTAAACGATTTCACCCCAGAAAAACTAAAAAATCTGGCCAGGGAATGGGGACACTCCCATACCTTGCTATTAAAAGAGGAAGGTTATCCAGTGGGTATAAGTTCCAAAACTCCCCTTGAACTGAAAACCAAAATGATCGGTGGAATGTGGCATGGTATGCTGCATGCCAAAACCAGGGGGGTAGACTTTTTGGTGGTTCACCTGAGCCCACAGGATTGGAAATTCAGGGGTCGTGAGGCTAAGATGGTCCGTGACTATCTTCAACGTGCAGTCATTGAAACCGGTCAGGAAAAATACATGGTTTTGGGTGATTTTAATGCCCATAGTCCCTTTGATGCCGCCTTTGATGCCAATAACCCCCAGGCCAGAAAAATAGCAATTGAAGCCGATAGTATAAGGAGGGCGGAAAATGGAGAGAAAGCCTTTATCAATCTAAGAAATAACAGGATTGATTATGCTGCCATGTCTACCTTTCTTTCCATCCCTCTTATAGATGTGGTTCAGATGCAGGTGGCTGAAACCAACCGCAAAAGCTTTCCTACCCCCCTTGCCACCAAAGACCTAGCCCCTGAAAAGGCTGCTGTTTATCAGCAAAGACTGGATTATATTTTGGTTAGCACTTATTTTGAGGGTAAATGCAGCTATGCAGAAATCATCAACTACGGGGAACCGGACGAGCTTTCTGATCACTATCCTGTGGTGGCGATTTTTGAAGATCTTTAATCAATCAAGAATTTCTAATGGGAGGCAATTAGGAATTTAATATTCCAATCAGTTGGACTATAATTGTAAGTTGTTATATTGCATCTCACAATCCAAAGAGGATGGTGGATTGCATCGTAGCTTGCGTATATGGTCATAATTCAGTGAAGAAAAGTATGCAGCGGCAAGGCTGGAGAAAAGCTGCTGCATCTCCCGCATACCCAAGGCTTCCATTTCGGATCTTTTTTCATCACTCAATCTCCTTCTTCCCTGCTGATATTGATTAAAGGCTTTATTCACCACGTCACGGGTGAGGTTATTGTAATAATAATCGTTGATCACCCGGTGAAAAGTGAACCAATGCTTTGCCTTCAGCACCCGCTCTTTCCTATCCATATTGTCAAATAACTTTTCTGATGCCGAATAATCCTGCTCAAGCGTCCAGTCCAGCGATTCATCCGACTTACCTGGTTCCGTAAACCAACCCAGCAGTTCGCCTGGGGGGCTAAGTACCTCTGCGCCGGATATTTCTGCTATTTTTTCTGTAAACCGGTATCAGGGCGGTCTGTCATCCAGGGGGATGAGCAAAATTTTGCTGCTCTGTTCCTGCGCACGGGAAATACCCGAGAATATGAAACAAAAAAGAAAAACGAAATAATTTGATTTTTTCATATTGATTATTTTTCAGGCCATTTGGTTTCTATGCCCTGAGAGGATATAAACGATTGAAAAGATTTTAATAACGAAGGATCTTCACGGACCGTTTTTGGAGAAACCCCCTTATCAATGGCAAAGGGCACAAGCATACCCACGGCCTCTCCTATGCTCCATTCCACTGGATGTAACCTGTAACAACCATTGGTAATGTGGGTAGTTCCAATATTCTTATTGGCAGCTAGTAAATTTTCCATACGTTCCGGGATCAGCGCTCCGAGGGGAATCTCGAACGGCAAGGACCCAAAGTCTATGTAATTGTCTCCTCCACTGCTTGGATGCAGGTCTATATGATAGTACCCAATCCCTACCGAATCGTGAAAATCCTTGGACACCAATGCCTCTCCGCTCAACCCGGAGACTTCAGCCCTTTGCTGTGCCCCCACATGTTCTTCTAAGACGGTGAACAAAGCTTTGATTCTCCTAGACTCCCGCACGTAAGGGTATTTTGCCAATCCATCCTCTGTGCCCATCACATCATTCCTTAGGCGGAGACCTTTCCAACCCTTACCCCCATCGGGCCTAGGTGCCTCGGTTTGAAGCCAGTATAATAAGGAAAGGCTGAGCTGCTTCCCCTTATTCACATGTTTGGAAATTTCACTTTCACTCACATCTACAATGTTGCCAAGAAAATAATCATTTTGAGGCCAGTTCACGATGCTGATGTCCCCCTCGTAGAAGCCATCTACAAAATTTTCCCTGTGAATGATCCTTCGGTAATTCCACAGGTTGAGTTTGCTGCCGGTAGAAATTCCCTCTGGGTGGAAACCAAGTTCTTTGGGTTGTAAAGTTTTGGGATCCGAATAGTTGAGCTCCAACAACTTGCCCGCCCAAGGGGGGGTCAGGTCCGGCTCAAAGCTTCTCCAAAAATCATATTCCTCAGGCTTTGGGATGGTCCAATCTTCACCCTTTACGTAATCCATGGCGAAACATACGGTGAAGGCCTGGTTATTTGCCGGCCTATGGGTTTTATCCGCATGAAGTTCACCGGTATCCGATCTAGCCTCTGATCCCGTAATATATTCTGTGCCCGTAATGGGCAATAGATCGCCCAGCTCGGTAGCATCTACAAAGTAAGGGGCTTCAAGTAAAACTGCATCACCTGATTTCAGCGATTTCACCTCCAAGGACTTTACCTTATTTCCCTGAACCGTCGCTTTGGATGCTTTATACTGCTTAAGGAGTATTAGTTGCCTGGCACTCTCATAAGGGGCAAATAAATCTTCCAATACCTGAAGCGCCACTTTGGGCTCATGGCAGAGCACCGAAACTGTGCCATTACCGGGGTTTAAAAATTCCCTATTGGAGGCCTCCTCGGTAAGCGGGAAATTATTTTTGTAATAATCCCTTACCCTGGTTCTAAACTCCCTGTATAAGGCCGTGGCTCCATGGGTTTCGATCCACTGGTGTTCATCAGGTGGCACGCCTTGCTGGGTAAGCTGGCCCCCAATCCAGTCCGTCTCCTCTGTGAGTATGACACTTCGCCCATTCCGGAGGGCTGCAAAGGCAGCAGCACAACCTCCTAAGCCTCCACCTGCTATCACCAGCTCGGCTTTGAATTTTCTTCCATTTTCATCCGGAATCACCTTATTGGCTTTTCCTGAAACCGCAAATGGGAGACTGATGGCAGAGGCAGTAGCAACACCTCCAATGGCCATTCTTCCCATAAAATTTCTCCTATTCATACGTTCTTTTGTTATTATTCTACCAGTATGTTTTTGCTGGTAATCCCAGAGCAAAAACCTTGTCTTACCTCCATCTTTTATTCCTTTTCATACCCCTCAAAGAAACCAGCTTGTAAGGGAAGTCCCTCGTAAAAAAAGAAAACCTCACCCTTTACACCGTTTTCCCTGTGCAAGTTAATCTTTGTTTCCAGTAAGTCCTTAGAAGCCAGATAATCGCTGACTTTCAGTAGTACTCCTGGAAAGAAGATATGCCGCTTATTTTCCGGCATCCACGCTAAATTCTCCATAAAGGTATCTACATAGGTATGATCCTCATACCTGTACACCTGAGGAATCACCAGGTCCACATACCCCTCAGTTACCCACTTAGGCCAGTCCTGAAGATATTCTTCCTTACTCCAGGGGTAGACTGAGGGAGAAGACGAAACCAGGGTACGGGAACTCAAATGTTTCACCTTACCATATAACTTTTTCCAAAAAGCAGTTAGCTTGTCGGCCCTCCATTGTAACCAGTCCTCCTTCAAATGATCAGAAGGAGGGTTCTTGCCCTTGTGTTCCTTTTGATATACCGAAACCGTATAATCATCATAGCCACCGGTGGAAGGTAAAGCCGGCAAACGATCGTCCCCCTGTATCCCCGCCACTTTATAATTGCGCACCACTTCCATGACCAACTGGATCAAGAAATCCTGCACCTCGGGATGAAATGCATTCATCCATTGAAACCCGTTTTTATGAAGCAGATTACCTTCATAATCCCTTGCCGCCCAATGTGGGAATTTCTGAAGAATTTTGCCACCATCCTCCTGATGATAAGACGCGGCAAACCCATACTCAAACCAGGCATGTACTTTGATCCCAAAGGCATCCGCTTCTTCAATAAGCTCCTGCAAAGGATCCCTGCCCTTGTATTTGGGGTCTATGCTTTCCCCAAAATATTGCAAGGTAACCTGGCTTGGGTATAGCGTATAACCTTTATTCCAAGTGACCATAAAGATGGTATTGATGCCATACGCATGACACCGGGCTACTGCTTCCCTGATATTCTCTCTACTGTCCAGGACTTGGCTAGCCACATTGGTTAACCATACCCCACGTATCGGGTCCATCATCACTTTTGCCTGCAGACCCTTGGCAGCCAACAAGATCATCAGTACCACGAACGGCATCTTTAACCAACTCCCATTACCTTTCTTTCTTTGTTTACACTTCATTGGTTCATAGTTTTTCTAAGGTCTTCCAAACTTGGTACAGTCCTCTTGGTACATGAAAACAACCCTTCCATTTCCCTCCCTTAGCAGGCAAAAGAACTTTCCCGTATCTATCCAGGTACCCGTACCACTCGGGGTAATCCTCATCTCTGAAATGCTCCCAGGTGTATTGATGCACCTTCTCAAACCATCTGGCACAACGCCCGTCTCCTGTAAGCTGAAAGGCCTTGGAAAGAAACACCAAGGTCTCCAGATGTACCCACCAAAGCTTTTGATTCCACTCCAGCTTATCAGGAGGAAACCCTTTGTAATCCAAAAAATAATAGATGCCTCCATATTGGTTATCCCAGCCATATTCCAAAGTGTTCAAGCCGGTTTCAATGGCCTTTTTCACTAAACGCTCGTCCCCAAAACGACCGGAGAGGTCAAGCATAAACCACATGGCCTCCAAGGCATGCCCGGGACTTGTGAGCCTTCCTTCAAAAGAATCACAAAAACTCCCATCTGCATAGACGTTTTCCAATATTATTCCGGTTTCCTTTTGAAGAAAAACCTCCATTACCTCATGAATTACCCCTGGTACCAGTTCCTGCACCTTTTCCTGCCCTAACAGATGCTCCAATTCTAAAGTAAGGTTACTCAGGATCATGGGCAGTGCAAAATCTTTTAATGGCCGGGTACCGGGATACGACTTGGAATATATGCCCTTGGGGTTTGGTCTTCTTTTAAGTATCTCACTGAAGGTCTGTATGGCCAAATCCGCATATTCTTGTTTTGGATCCGCCTTGTACAAGGCAGCAAAGGCCATTGCCGCAAAACAGTCCGAAAAAATATTATAAGGCTGTACCAATGGCCTGCCTACCCTATCCAAGGAAAAATAGAAACTTCCCTTTTCATCCTTACCATAACGCTGCAGAAATGCGGCCCCCTGCTGTGCCATTTCCAGCCAAACCGGATTTTTGTCCACCTTATCATAAAGGGTGGCATACATCCATACCTGCCTTCCCTGCAACCAGATAAACTTATCGGTATCATAAACTTTCCCTTTTCTATCTAAGCAGGTGAAAAAACCACCATGCTCTTTATCAAGACTATGCTGTGTCCAAAACGGCATAACCCTTTCCAAGAGTTCATCCTTATAGGTCTTTACCAAGCCCTTTATGGTATCATTACTGTTCATTATTTTTCCTTTTTATCACTATTATTCATCCAGAAGGCCTCAATGGCTTCCAAGCTCATTCCTGCTGTTTCTGGAATCATTTTCCAAATTATATAAAGGTAAGGGAAGCACATCAATGCAAAGAGGAAAAATGTACCGGCAGGGGTGAGATTTTCCAGCAACCAAGGGGTAAGCTGGCCTATCAAATAAGTGCCTACCCATAGAGAAAAGCCAGCAATGGACATGGCCAGTCCCCGAATGTAATTAGGATACATTTCGGAAAGCAACACAAAAATAACAGCGGATATGGAGATGGCCGTACTGAAGATATAGGCAAGAAATAGTACTAATAAGAAAATGGACGGCCAGCCGAATGCTTCTCCTTTAAGAAAATAAAGACTGATGAAAAGCAGCGTAAGGATCATTCCGCTGACCCCAAAATACACCAATTTTTTCCTTCCTACCCTATCGATGATTATCAGAGCTATTACGGTGGTGAGCACATTTACCAATCCCACCATCACCTGGTAAAATAAGGCATCCCCGCCCGAAAGGCCGCTTTGTTCAAAAATACTGGGGCCATAATAAAGCACCGCGTTAACTCCCATAAACTGTCCAAGGATGGCTATAGCTACACCTATAAGCACCGGACGAAGTAGTTTGGGATTTTTTAATTGATGCCATTGAACACCTTTATGGGAGGAAACACCCTTTACCACTTCGGAAATCTTCTGCCTGGCAATTTCCAGGGATTGGTAGATCCGGGTAAATATCTTTTCCGCTTTTGCCTTTTGCCCCTTTACCACTAACCACCTAGGACTCTCGGGAATGGCCAGCAACACCATAAAGAAGATAAATGCAGGTAAAAATTCCATGCCTAACATCGCCCTCCATACCTCTTCTTGAAAAATCTTGGCCCAAATACTTTCATCTGGGAAAAAGGAGGTTTCTGAGAAATTAAGCAATTGAAAATTCATCAAATAAGCCCCCAGGAAACCTATTGTGATGGCCAATTGGTACAAGGAAACCAAAGATCCCCTAAATTGGGGAAGCGCTACTTCTGAAATGTACATGGGCGACACGATGGAAACCATCCCTATGCCCATTCCTCCAATGATCCTGTAAACAACTAACGCTGTCAGGGTATGGGAAAAGGCACACCCAATGGCAGAAGCCGAGAAAAGCAATCCAGAAAGGATAAGAACAGGCTTCCTGCCAAATTTATCAGAAAGTATACCTGCCACGGCCACCCCGAGTATGGAGCCGATAAGAGCACAGCCTACATACCAGCCCTGTTCAAAGGCGGAAAGCTGAAATTGAGCAGTAACCTGGCCAATAGTGCCTGAAATGACCGCCGTATCATACCCGAACAAAAAGCCCCCAATGGCGGCAACAATGGACAAAAAAAGGATATAGCTTAAGGGGGATTTTTTCATATACAAGTATAGATTTTCCTTGGGTATCGAGTCTTTACTAATGTTTCGTTGAAAAGATAAGTAAAAATTATGAAATAGAGCATGATGAGCACGTCACTCACTGGGATGCCCCTATGGCTATCGGGTCATAAATCCGAATACATGCCTGCATTCATTTGCAAAAAAAACTATCTTGCGAAAAAATTAAAGTTGAAGCCCTACGCTTTGGCATAAATAATTAGAAAGTCCAGTGAAAGTAAACGCGTCCACTTCTTTTTGCCTGGTGAACCAATTGGGTTTGCTTTTGGGGGTATTAGCCCTTTACCTCCTTCCCCTATTTGTGGCTGCTCAAAGTTCCACACCTCCCTTTGAACACCTTAGCGAAGTCCAAGAACGGTGGGTGCAGCGCACTTTCAAATCCTTAAGCCTTGAGGAGCGGATCGCCCAGCTTATTATGGTCCCGGCCTACTCCAACAAGGATCAGGTACATATCGACTCTATCAGCAACCTGGTGAAAACTCACAAAATCGGGGGCATCATATTTTTTCAAGGGGGGCCTGTAAGGCAGGCTCAAATGATCAACCGATTCCAAAAAGAGTCAAAGGTGCCTTTGATGATAAGCATAGATGGGGAGTGGGGCCTGGCCATGCGCTTGGACAGTACCGTGAGATATCCCTACCAAATGGCCCTGGGAGCCATTCAGGAAAATGAGCTCATCGAGGAAATGGGAGGAGAAATTGCCAGGCAATCCCGAAGAGCGGGAATACATGTGAATTTTGCGCCAGTGGTAGACATCAACAACAACGCCAACAATCCGGTGATCGGGTTCAGGTCTTTTGGGGAAAACAAAGTGAACGTTGCCCAAAAGGGATTGGCCTACATGAGGGGGATGCAAAAGGAAAAGGTATTGGCCAGTGCCAAACACTTCCCGGGTCACGGAGACACCAATGTAGATTCCCATTATGGTTTGCCGGTTATCCCTTTCTCCATGAATAGACTGGAGGAATTGGAGTTATATCCCTTCAAAACCCTGATGATGGAAGGACTGGGAAGTGTGATGGTGGCACATATGCACATACCTGTGTTGGATGATACCCCCAACTTGGCCTCTACCCTGTCCCCAGCTATTGTCACCGGACTTTTAAAAGAGGATATGGGTTTTAATGGGTTGGTATTTACCGATGCGCTGAATATGCAAGGGGTAGCCAAATATTACGAACCAGGGGTGGTGGATGTAAAAGCGTTATTGGCCGGGAATGACATGCTCCTGAACACTATGGATACCAAGGCCACCATTCGGGAAGTGAAAAAAGCATTGGAAAACGGTGAAATCACTCAGGAGGAAATCGACAAAAGGGTGTTAAAGGTTCTGAGGACGAAAGCCTGGTTGGACCTCCCCAATTGGCAATACGTGGAAACCGAACATTTGATTGAAGATTTGAACACCCCTTATGCCAGGCATTTAAGCAGGAAACTGGCCGCAAAATCTCTTACCGTGCTCCGCAATGAAGCTGACATTATGCCTGTAGGCAACCTAAAAGGGAAAAATATCGCAAGTATTTCCATGGGTACCGACCAATTAACCCCCTTTCAAAGAGGGCTGGATAGGTATGGGGAAATCGAACATTTTACCCTTCCAAAAGACGCTGCCCTTAGTGATTTAAACAAGTTGATGGAAGATATCGCCTCCTTTGACCTGGTAATCATAGGAGTACACGGTTTGGGACTTAGGGCTGGGGCAGGAAATTTTGGCATCACTCCGGAAATGGATTTGGCGGTGAAAACCATTATTCGGGACAAAGCGACCATAGTATCCGTTTTCGGAAATGTGTACAGCTTGGAAAAATTAAGTGAATTGCCCAAATCTCATGGAGTCATTGCCACTTATCAAGAAACCGAGGACACCCAGGATCTGGCAGCTCAATTGATATTCGGTGGCATAGGGGCCAATGGAAGGTTACCGGTAAATGTTTCTTCTGCTTTCAGGATGGGAGACGGCCTAGAGGTGGATAAAGCAGGTTTTAGGATGTCCTATGGCAATCCTGAGGATCTTGGTTTAAAGGCTGCAGATTTGCAAAGGATCGATTCTCTGGTTTACAAGGCCATTCATGCCAAGGCTATTCCCGGGGCATCTGTATTGGTGGCAAAAGAGGGTAAAGTAATCTACCAAAAGGCTTTCGGTCACCATACCTATGATTCTATTCATCCTGTTGAGGTAAATGACCTTTACGATATGGCCTCCATCACCAAGATCAGCACTGCTTTGGCAGCCTTGATGCATCTAAGGGGTGAAGGGAAATTTGATGAGGAAAAGACCCTGGGCGAATACCTCCCCATGGCAAAGGGCACCAACAAAGAGAACCTACGCTATACCGACATCCTTACCCACCAGGCAGGATTGCAATCCTGGATCCCATTCTGGATGTCCACAGTAAGAAAAAGTGGTAAGTTCAAATGGTTTACCTTCAAGCAAGATTCTTCCCGTAGATTTCCAATTAGGGTCGCAGAAAACCTGTATATCCATAGAAAGTATGACCGGAAAATCTATGATGCCATTATGGATTCACCCGTTAACCCTGATGCGGGGTATGTATACAGCGACTTGTCCTTTATTCTCGCTCCCTTAGTAGTGGAATCCATTACCGGTGAAGGGTTTGTGGATTACCTAAAAGAAAACCTCTATCAACCCCTGGGTGCAAAAAGCCTTACATATAACCCTTATCAGCACTTTCCCCGTGAAAGAATAGTGGCGACTGAAAGAGACAGCCTCTTTCGAAAGCAGTTGTTACACGGCACCGTTCATGATGAAGGGGCAGCCATGCTGGGCGGCGTAAGCGGTCATGCGGGATTATTTGGCACTGCCAATGACCTGGCCAAGTTAATGCACCTCTACCTATATGATGGAAAATATGCAGGTGAACAACTCATCGCCCCGGGTGTGGTAAGCCATTTTTCCAAATGTAAATTCTGCGAGCAGGGAAATTACCGGGGATTGGGATTTGACAGGCCCAACAAGCCAGGTGACCCTAATGGGAATGCGGCAGCAAGTGCCCCTGAGACCAGTTTTGGACATTCTGGATTCACTGGTACCTATACCTGGATTGACCCTGAAAATGAAATTGTTTATGTGTTTTTATCCAACAGGGTTTATCCCTCTCGTGAAAATCGAAAGCTCTATCAACTCAACATCCGCACAGATATAATGGAAGTTGTATATGAAGCCATAAGAAAAGCAGAGGAGGAAAAATCAAGTTTCTTTTAGGTTCTCTTTCAGTTTATTCATTTTCTCAATGGTTAAAGGCTTAAAAATGTACCCACTCACCAGGGAAGTGGATTGTGCCTTGTCCACTTCTTCTTGATTAATGGAGGAGGAAACCATAAAAATCTTGGTATCCCTACTTAGGCCCATTTCCAGGTAATTTTCCAAAAAGCCCCATCCGTTTAAGATAGGCATATTGATGTCCAATAGAATTAAGTCAGGGAAGTGTTTACCAGCTTCGACAATTTCTTTCAGGCCATTTAGGGCCTCCTCCCCATTTTTGAAAAAAACACTTTCCTCTGCAAGTGAGGTATGCTCCAAGATTTTCTTCATTCCAAAGTTATACAGAGGATCGTCGTCGATGACACAGACTAATTTTATCTTATCCATAAAAGTACTCGAGTTTAACGGGTTAAGCTCATTACAAAAACATTGGCATCCTTTCCAACTATTACCTGGATAAATGTAGGTATTAATTATAATTTTTTCACCAAAATCTTACAGTTTCATCAAAGGTATTGAATAAGCGGTAAAATTTCCTTCTATGTTAGATAATTGCTAATTGAAGTTATATGGCAAGTAAAGTTCTTGATTTTTTTTCTTAATTTTCGGATTGAACCAAATATACCCATAGTACTTATGAATAAACTAGCAAAGTCATTTCTGATGGTAATGGTAGCGGCGATAACAGGGTGGTCCTGTGGACCAAATGCCGTAGGAAATCCATCAGAAGATAATTTAGAAATTGAAGAAGGAAAAATGGAAGAAAATAAACTTAGGCATGTCGTGTTGCTGAAATTTAAAGATGAAAGTTCAGCACAAGATATAAAGAAGGTTGAGGATGCTTTTGTGGCCTTAGCTGATAAAATCCCCCTCATCAAAGACTTTGAGTGGGGCACCAACAATAGTCCCGAAGGACTTGACAAAGGGCTTACTCATTGTTTTTTTGTGACCTTCGAAAGTGAAGCAGATAGAGATGCCTACTTGCCCCACCCAGAGCATCAGGCATTTGTGGAGGGATTGAAGCCTCACCTTGCAGATGTAACTGTGGTGGATTACTGGGCAAAATAATAAAAAAAGCTGTTCCGGGTAAAGACATCCGGAACAGCTTCAATCACATATTTTTCGGCCTTACTGAATTAATTTACCTTCCCTCAGTTCCTTTTTGATGGCATCCACATATTCTGTGGCCAATGTGGCCAAGTTTCTGGAATTATAGGTTTTGGATTGTGCACTCCATATCAAATCCAAGCTGCCGGCGTCATAAAGATTGGTCTCTATCAGAAATTTGGTGTCCTGTGTGAAATACCCTGTATTCCATCCCATACCATACCAGTGGTTGAAATATCCTGGAAAGGTGCCATAATATCCAAATCTCCCCATAGGAGCCATCATTGGCCCAGGGCCTCCTCCGGGCACCCACCGTTGTTCATCTTTTTCATCGATCAGGGTAACCGTCAATATCCCGTCCACGTTCTGCTCTTGGATGATTTCCAAAAGCTTCTCTTTGGTTGGTTGGGTATCATCCAAAAAGCCGGGACGAAAAACATCCACACTTTTAATGGTTTCCACATTACGGTTGGCCAACCTATTGGCATATTCCTCCTCGATTTCCGCCCTGGCTTGCAAATCGTCCAGGAGAGATGCCACAAATACGCGTTGATATTCGGTTTCTGTGACATCCTCAGCTTTCCATTGGGCGGTGATTTCTGTACTGGCCCCACAGCCCATGGTCAAAAAAATGATTCCAAGGGCAAATAATATTGGTTTAGTCTTCGTAATCATTGATTATTTTGTAATTGGTCTTCCAATAATTAATCAAATCCTGTTCCAAAGATTATCTCCCACAACTTCCAACCTTACCTTGTCTACCAAAGTTGGGGAGACCTGGGTGAAAATCAACCTGAACAGTTTATCCCCGTAGTTGCTCTCCAACTTTATAGCATCCATGGGGATGGATTCCTGTTTCCCTTATACTCGATTATGGAGCTTATTTTTTTTCTGGTAAAGTAAGATGTCAATAGGATCCCTTTTGCTCTGGGCATATGCATCCAAACATAGCAATAGTAAAATGGAAACCATTATGCCTCTCATGGTAACGTTCTATTCAATCATTTATCAACACTGCAATGTATCCATTTTGTCCCGGAGGGGAAAGGAGAATCTCCCCATCGGCATTCACCTTCTCCTCCTGCTTCCATTGGGCATCAGTTACGTCAATCCAAAGTAAATCAAAGCTTCCCGAAAGCTGAACTTCTACTTCGCCGGAAGAAGGAAAATAAACCAGGTATTTTTTCCCTTCTTTACCGACTAAATAAGCCTCGTTATCCTCTCTATTTTCCAATAAACCCATCATGGGTTCCAGCTCCCAGAAATGCACTTTTTCCTCAATTTTTCGAATCGTTTGTATTGCAGCGGAGGATTGGAGGGACAAACTAAGTCCATGAGGTGGCCTGTGGAACCTACTAGTGGCAAAACCACCCAAAATATTTCTGAAAAAAGTCTCAATGGCATGTGAGGAAGAAATACCTCTATCCAGCCAGGGGCCGTGATCGCTCCCATATATTTTGGTACTGTTTACCGGCCGCGGCTCATGGTTTATGTATTCAAAAACATACTGAGCATTGTCCCAATTCTCCTGGCCTGTTTTATGGCTGTTTTGAGAAATATCTATAAAATCATAACGCTCCGGATGATCCAGGGTACGCTTGTGCATATCAGACCTTAAATCCCAATCGTCCCACATCTGTGTAAGATAAACCGTGTTGCCTTCGGCATGCTCACGGATGAAATCCGCCCAATAGGTGGCCCATTCTTCTACTCCACTGGTCTCATTGTCTATGCAGTATAGCACATTTCCATAGTTTAAGGAAAGGGAGAGTAACTTCTCCACAAAGGCTTGCTGAAAAGGCAGTAAAACCTTGTTGTCATCCAAGGTGGGTGGAGTAAAGAAAAAGGGCTGTTTGTTAGCACCCGGGTGATCGGGGTATAGGCTATCCAGCATAGCCTCTTCGTAGGTGTAATTGATGTTGTTCTTCGGATTATAGGGATCCCCCTGCCATTCTTGTCGGGCGTGGTCAAACCTGTCCCAAATTTCAATTTGCACGATGATTTCACGCTCTTCCGCCCAATTCAGCAAATTCTCAAACTTTTCCCAGTAATTATCATTCCATTGGTTGAGGTCATATAAACCGTCACTATTCTTTGCAAATGCCCTTTCATCACCCTCATCTCTATCACTCATGGTGTTCCTTACATAGTTACCTCCTATGGCCTTAAGGCTGTCCAGGTGTCCTTTCAGGTTCTGGTTTTGGAAAAGATTATCGTTGTTGGTGGCACCTAGCAATAATACGGGCTCGCCCTTGTAAGACCAATAACGCGGGTTTTCAGACCATGGCCGGATACCCGGTCCCTCATGGCGTTCCTCCTCATGTTGTGCGGTACCACAGCAAACGAAAGCAAAACTACCCCCACATAATAGAAAGAGAAATATCCACCCTTTTAATTTACATAACATTAATCCATTTAAAATATTGGTTATCATAGGGTTATTGTTTGATGATTCAACTATTTTTTATTTATTATTCAAAAAAACCCGTCGGTTAAGGGTTCTTCAGCACAATTCTTCTATATCGGGTTAGAGAAGGCATCCCATTATCACTTACTTCCAGTATAATATGCAATTGGGAATTTGGTCGGATTTTGGGCATAGAAAAGGAGATTTTTCTACCTTCATCCGTAAAATAAAATTCAATAGGCCTTTCCGGTTTATAGATTTCATCATAAACCCACCAGTGATAGGATAAATGATCTCCGTCAGGATCCACACTAGGACTGGCATCCAGGACTACAATGCTGTTTTCTTGTTTTTCCAGAAAAATGGGTAAATGATCCGGATGGTCCACTAATTTTGGCAGAGGGGGATGGTTGGCTTCATCATAATCTTTAATCCCCCATAATACCCTTGCCATAAAATCGTGTTGAAATGCTGGTCTCCACCGGGATACGGAATGCCTTTCGTTCAGTTCCCCATCCAGGTAATCTGGAGCATCAATAAAAAGTACTTGGTTCAAATGCCTGTACCGACCTCCCCAGCCCCCAAAACCCGGATGGTCAGGTACATTCAGTCCATTGTTGATCAGACCTAAAAATGAAGGGCTGTCTCCTTCTTTCATGCCGTTAGTACCATGTCCATGCAGTTGATAGCACTCTCCCAAAGGACTGATATGCACATGTTTTTTCACCCATGCTGCATCTTGCAAACTTTGATCCCCAGTCATGTACATGCCCCGGAAGGCAGATAATTCTCTTACCCCGGTAAAACCTAACCAAGCAAAACCGTTGGCAATGAAAGTGACGTCTTTATACTCTCTTAATAGTAAGTCCCTGTGCCTGTCCTGATCGCCTATGGCATGTACCTGCAATTTCCTGGAAAATTTCCGGAGCGCATCTTCATCTCTGGTATTCTTCACTTTCCACAACGCCTGCAGGAGCTCCCGCATCCCTCCCCATATGGGCACGTGTACCACTCCTTCTAATTGGTCTACTACCTCAATAAGGTGATCGGAAGCTTCAGTATCGAAGCCCTCCCCCCAGACCTCGTGTTCACCGTGTCCCTCCTTTACCACCCCATAAAGTGAGGCCGGGGAGGGAAAGCCATCGGAATGCAGTTTAAGGTTGGGGTACACCTTCTCATAGGCCTGGATTTGGGAGTTGATGATTTCGGGTTTGGTATCCTGCCCATGCCCCATCCTGGAGGTTGCATAAAGCCCCAAAATTTCGAACTGATCGGCATAATGTAAAAATCTACTAAGGCTTTGTTCGTCGTCTGTGTCTCCTCCTATGTCTGTCAATACTATGACTTTGGGTTTTTCCAATTCTTGGGCTTGGCCCGGAGCCAAGGCAAGATAGAAAAACACGAAAATAAAAATTTTAATATTTATAGGTAGGAAATTAGTCATTGAGCAATGGTGCATGAATATAGGTGTTTACCGTTGATGTGTATCAATTGATTGGTGGAAATATTTGGAAAGTTAAGGGTTTGTCTGGTGCGGAAATCTGCTGGTACATTTACTTACAGTTGTTTACCCCTTCCGAAATGGATGAGTGGCTTATCCTATGCCAAATGCCCTTAAGATTTTTTCGCATCTCTAAATAAATCCCAATAATTTACCTTACCTATCAAAAATACGGATTTTTGCTCCAAAAACTCCTGCTTGTCCCTTTGGGGCGGTCAATTGAATATTTAAATACCTGTTTGACCCTGAATGGCGGTTGACGTACAATCGGTTAATGCCCCTATCCACGGCAAAGACAAAATCCATTTTCATCTGTTTATAATTGTCTTTTTATGGTCAGATGGAATCTCGCAACGATAATCATGCCCCCGTGTGTCGCTCTCGTCATGCTCGATTTCATGTATTTATATTTTCTTTTCAGCGGCCACATAGCCTGCCCCAGCCTGCCCCGAACTCGATTCGGGGAACTCGATTCGGGGGAATCCCAGCCCCGATAGCTATCGGGGCATCCCCCTGTGTGAGAATGCTTTCTCATGGGCATTTCATGTCCCTATTGTATTCTGCCAGTGAACCGTCATGAATCAAGCTAAAGAAAAAATCACGAAATTTTGATGACAACAGTGCAAAACAAGAATCAAAGTCATTCAAAAAACTCAAACATGACCCTGTGTGACATCGTTGATGACTTTCAAGTACTCATTATTTAACAGAAAAAAATCACATCGGAATTTCCACAAAAAACACCGTTCCCCTATCACCATTTGACTCAAACCAAATTTGTCCGCCATGGGCTTGTACGATTTGTTTGGATATGGCCAAGCCCATCCCATGGGGCTGTTCCCCGGCAGTACCAGTCCTTTTTCCCCCAGAAAACATTTCAAAAACATGTTCTTTAATTTCCTCAGGAATGCCTATACCCTGATCAGACACGGAAACCCTCACTACCCCCTCCTCCTTCTGGACCAGAAGCTTAATGATGATTTCCTCTCCTTTAGGGCTAAACTTAATGGCATTACCTATAAGGTTGCTGATCACCCTCCACATTTTTTCCCGGCTTACCTTCAAACTGACAGGCTGGCTTTTTAGAATTAATTTCTGCTGCTTTTCCTCTGCTTTATGCTGCATCAGGTCTACACAGTACTGCAACAATTGCTGTAGGTCCACAGCCTCCTTCCGCATTTGTTCACCCTCATTGACTCCTCCCAAGATATCACTCACCAGGTTAAGTGAGTTATGGCCTGAAGCCTTAATATGCTCCAACATGGTTTTTTCCTCCTCTGAAACAGTGTTGCTTTCAATCAAAAGCTCTGCAAGCATGGTCATACTGCTGATCGGGCTCCTTAAATCGTGTGCCACCATGTGCATCATCCGGGTATTTTCAGCCTGGCTTTGCTCCAAAGCCGTTAGGGTATCCTGCATTTCAAGATTTTGCTTGGACACTTTCATGTTAAATTGCTTGGTCTTTTTTAGGTTTTTATTCACCAAAAGTATTACCAAACCTGCAGAAAAGAACAACAATAAAATGATGGTCAAGTAAACCTTCTTGATTTGTTGATCCCTGTTCATGATGGAAAGCAGGTACTCATTTTCCGTTTTCCTGAAAGCCTCCTCCATATCCGTATACCTAAGTTCGCTACCCGCTCTTTCCAAGGAATCAAAAAGGGTCTGAAATTTCTTAAGGTGCTCAAAGGCATTCGCCCAATCTCCCTTGGCCTCATGAAGGCGCCAAGCCATGTTTTTCCAAGCGAGTAAGCCAAGTGTAAAATCTTCATTTTTCACTTCCCTGTTCCCCAAATCCCTGTCCAATTCGTCCAGCCATAGCTGAGCTTCTACCAACTTACCCGATTGCAGGTAAAGGTCTATCAGCTTCAGTTTGGCGGTTTGGGCATCATAGCGGTCAAACCTGGGCCTGTCATTAATTTCAATGCTCCGAAGCAGTAATTCTTCTGCTTTTTCCCAATTTCCCAATTTTAAATTTACCCCGCCCAAGTTACCCAGGACCACACCTTCTGCAATGCTGATGAATTGCTCGTCCTGGGGGTAATCTTCCCGCTTAGCCGAGAGAAACGCTAACGCCCGCTCATAATGATAGGCTGCACTGTCCAATTGCCCTAGCTTTTCAAAGGCCAAAGCAAGGGTATTGATATATTTCTGAGGGTTCACCAGATATAATTCCTGATCCACTTGAGGACAGGTTTGGACTTCTTTATAAGCCTGTCTTAATAATGGAATGGCATCCTTGTATTGACGTTGAGTATATTTGAACAGACCAAGTTGATAGGTAAGGTCACTGGTCTCGCACTCATTCAAATACTTTCGTGCAAACTCCCTCCCATCAAAATAGTATTTCATGGCATCTTGATAACGCTTTTGGGCTTTTAGCAAATCCCCCTTGGAGAAAAAATTCTGTGCATGCTCCTTTTTATGGGCAGCTTCTTTATCTTTAATGGCTAGGAGCATGCTGTCCAAGTGCTCCTGGGCATTCAGGTTGTCCTTATGAAAAAAAAGGTAAAGCCGGGTATAAAAATAGTGCTTTTGCCATTCGTCTGCCGGAGTGAGCTCGCCTAGGTTTTGAAAAGCGGAGTCAATGTAAAGCCCGGTCTGTCTCAGGCGTCCGGAATTCAGCAAGCGACTCGCCTCTTCTAAAACCCTATCTACATCTTGGGATTTTTGTTCAAGACTTACCGTTTTATTTTCACAAGAAAAATAAAAAAGGTTTCCTAAACAAAGTAGACCTATCATCCTTGAGCGTTTTTGGAAAGCCTTAATTATATTCTTGTATTTAAAAATCATATCCCCACGTTACAGACATAAAATAACCTATTTTGGCACGAATATGGAAATAGCGATAGACTTTAAAGCTGACAAATATCATAATCTGTCATTTTTTGTAAAAAAAAGGTACCCAACCCTGAGGTTCAAAAAAATTCTATTGAATCTATCGGCAATATTTATTACCTTAACCTCACAAAAAAATTGAACAGACATGCAAATTTCACTGACCCGACTGCGAACTGATAATATCATTGTAAGTACAGCATTATTGCTCTTTTCTGCTGTCGCTTTTCCATTACTGGTACACTTAATCCCCCCTTATCAGGGGATTCCCATGGGTGCCTATCTCTTGCCCATGTTTTATGTTCCTTTTATAGCCATTGGGCTATACCGTTTTAAACCTGCAATTTTTATTGCATTGATGGCTCCAATGATAAGTTTCCTGATCTCCGGAAATCCACAACTAGGGTTTATGGGGATCTTGACCTTGGAGGTTCTCTTATTTACCTGTATGGCTGCTGCCTTGATGGCTTCATCCGTCAGATGGGTGGCTGCACCCTTGGCATATGTGGGGGCCAAAATTGTTTCTTCAGGCCTATTGTTCGTTTGGCCTTTGATTCCGGCAACCCCCTGGGAGTTCTTTAGCAATTCCTTAATGAATGGTGCCCCGGGGATTTTCATTTTACTCCTGGTTAATATTGCGGTATTAAGGTTCCCCATCAAAAAACATGGTTGAATCCCCAAAGCCATCAGAAACCATCCCTAAAAATAAGCCTCTAGTCTCCTTCGAAAAGGTGAGCGCTGCCATAAAAGCCTATCCTTTTCCTAAAGCCGATATAGTAGTGGGTATAGCCAATGGGGGTATTGTTCCCGCTACTCTAATTGCCCATCATTTGGGTTTGCCCTTAAGGCTCACGAGGGTAAATTACAGGGACGAAAGCAATCAACCACAAAGGAAAGAACCTGAGTTTCTTACTTCGCTGGAAGTGAATGACCTTCCCTCTTCACACATCATCCTACTGGTGGATGATGTTGGCGTTTCAGGGAAGACCTTGGCCAAGGTGAAAAACAAACTTTCAGGTTTTCAGGTGCAGACCATTGTGATAAAGGGAAAAGCTGATCATGTACTTATGCCAGCACTCAATACCTGCGTCACCTGGCCTTGGAACCTACAGCAACTTTAAATCAACCATGAAACCATATTTCTTACTATTTTTGGGATGTTGTTTTCCCATCTTAAGCCAAGCGCAAACGCTCGACAGCTTAAGTGTTGACCTGGAAACCGTAGTGGTGACCGGAACCCGCTACGAAATGGAACAACGAAAGGTGGCCGCATCCATTAGCACTATAGATAGGGCTACTATAGAAAGAACAGGGGAAATCAACGTGCTGCCAATATTGGTGAATCAGGTACCCGGTTTTTTCTTAAATGACAGGGGCGTCACCGGATTTGGGGTAGGCCCCAACTCTGGGGGCAACATAAGCATTCGCGGCATAAGCGGATCACCAAATAACAGGGTGCTGGTACTAATAGACGGACAGCCCCAATTTATGGGCATCTTTGCTCATCCCATTGCCGACGCCTATTCCTCTTCTGATATAGAAAGGGTGGAAGTACAAAGGGGCGCAGCTTCACTCTTGTATGGTTCCAATGCCATGGGTGGAGCCATTAACCTGATCACGCGAAAGGTGAAAAATGAAGGTTGGCATGGAACGGCCAACCTGGGATATGGGTCCTATGGCACCTTTCTGGGAAGTGCTCATGCAGGTTACCGTAAGGGGAAATTTCACAGCAGCGTAGCCATAAACAGGAATCAAACCAATGGATACAGGGCTGATGCGGAGGACAGTTTTGAAAACACCACCCTATTTGTAAAAACAGGTTATGATATCAATGACGTTTACCAGGTTTCTGGAGAGTTACAGCTCGCAGATGCCACCTATTTCCAACCTGGCACCCTGGCCTCCCCTCTGGAAAATGACAAAAGGGAATACCTAAGAGGACGGGTGGCAGCCTCCCTTCAAAATGATTATGGAAAGGTATCCGGTGCCCTGTTACTGTACCACAATTTTGGTGATCACCGTTTTTTAAGCGGATTCGAATCCAGGGATCAAAACCAAGGGCTGACTTTTTACCAGAACCTTCAGCTTTTGCCCTCACAAACCCTCACTGTGGGAATCGACTATAAGCGATTCGGTGGCAAAGCCTTCAATGAAAATATGCCCCCTCCTGCCAGAATAGGTCTTGGTGAGCAACATTGGGTGCATGAGACCGAGGTTTATGCCCATTTGCAGCAGAGCATCTGGGAAAAGGTTCATGTAAATGCTGGGATCAGGCAACTGGAAAACTCCCAATTCGGGGGTAGAACCCTTCCCGGGTTTGGTATTTCATGGGAAGCAGGAAGCCATACCATTATTAAAGCCTCCTCCTCTAAGGCCTTCAGAAGTCCTTCAGTGGTGGATTTATTTCTTTTCCCCCCTTCCAATGAAGCGCTTCAGCCAGAGGAAATGTGGAGTCATGAAGTGGGCATAGTACAGGAATTCATGGCCAAAAAGCTCCGTGTGGAGGCCAATCTTTTCCTGGCAGAAGGAGAAAACCTCATTGTAGTGAGCCCTATGGAGCAGCCACCCATAGGGAGAAATACGGGTAGTTTTACCAACAAAGGGGTGGAAACCCAGGTTAAATATTTGTTCAGCAATCAATTGGAATGGATGATCAATTACTGTTTTGTGGACGTCTCTGAAAATGTTCTGTTCGCACCAAGGCATCATTTCAACACAAATGCCACATTGAATATTGGTCAATTTACAATTCTGCCTTCGTTTCAATACATTAATGGACTTAACATTGGGATTGACCCGGATATTCCCACAGCTTCCTATTCACTTCTAAATCTAAGATTTGGGTATTCCATTACCCCAAAAATTCAAGCATACATCAACGGTAACAACCTTTTCGATACCCAATACCAGGTGGAATGGGGCTATCCTATGCCGGGTATCAATATCATAAGTGGAATACAGGTAAAAATATAAATCCTATTGTCATGAAAAAAAAAGATGCTAATAACAAAAGACGAGACTTTCTGAAGTCCCTGGCGGGATTGACGGCAGGAATGATGCTGCCCATGACAGGAAGACCTTTAGAAGCTGCTATGGCTTCTCCAGAAAATCCCAATAGGATCGTTAAGGACCGTATGGGAGAATTATTACCTCAGAGAAAATTCGGGAATAGTGGGGAATACATCACCATGCTGGGGTTAGGAGGAGCCCATATTGCCAGGATGAGTGATGCCGAAGCCGAGAAAACCATTGAGAAGGCCATTGAAGGGGGAGTTCGTTTTTTTGACAATGCGGAATCCTATGGCTCAGGTGAAGGGGAAAGGAAGTATGGCCGGTTTCTTACCCCTAAATACAGGGATATTGCCTTTATACAGAGTAAGACCACGGCAAGAGATGGCAAAACAGCCAGGCAACATTTGGAAGGCACCCTGAATAGGATGAAAACAGATTACCTGGATTTGTACTATATACATGCGGTCACCAGCCCCTCGGATGTGGACGGCCGTTTAAAAAACGGAGTGCTAGATGTACTGTTGGAAGCCAAAAGTTCAGGAAAGATCAAACATATAGGGTTTTCTGGCCACTCTGATTATAAGGCCAATATGAGAATGTTGGAAACCACCGATATGATGGAAGCCTGTCAGATGCCAATCAACGCATTTGATCCCAATTACAAAAGCTTTATCAACAACGTGCTACCCTTATTAGTGGAAAAAGGCATAGCTCCTGTGGCCATGAAAACCCTTGCCAATGGAGGGTTTTTTGGTGGAACCTCCCATTTCAGCCATGGAAGCAACCCCAGGATTGTTCCAGCCGTGTTGTCTGTTCAAGAAGCGGTTCATTTTTCCTGGTCCATGCCCATTAGCACAATTGTGACAGGTGCTGATGACTCCAAAATGCTGGAAGAAAAAATTGGACTTGCCAAAAGTTTCAAAAAGATGGACGAGAAACAAAGACAGCAACTTGTAGAGAAAGTGGCAAATTTTGATGGGAAATTGGTGGAATTCTATAAAGTATAGACTCAAAAATTTTAAAAATTAAATGATGCCACGGCACTAAATACCCCAACCATAAAGGTTTTTGGGAAAAAGTGCCGTGGCATATCTGTTTTACCTCAGCCAGTCCGGTTTAGTGGTTGAAATATTGGCCTGAAGCTGATTGAGTAGGTTATAAAGGCCAAAATAAGTCCTGTTAATGTATAACCCATGTCTTGAACCTCTTGCCTGCTTTGACTTTTTGAACATTTTATCGTTTGAAATTCTGTCTCCAAGCTGGAAGATCTGTTGGAAATAAGCATCATCAGCAAAATCAAAGGATTCCACATGGAAAGGCTTGCCCAATAATGAAATCATTTCCTTGAATACACCCTTGAAATACTTCTTTTCCTCCTCTGTATCCTTGTCACTCACAAATTCCAAATCGTAAAATATCTGGTTGAGCTCTTCTTCCCGGATGAGCAAATCCCTCTTGATAAGAGAAAAATATCCGGTATAGAAATCCTCAGGAATCACTTTCACACAACCGAAATCAATGATGGCCAATTTTCCCTCTTCCTGAATAATGAAATTGCCAGGATGAGGATCTGCATGAACCTGTTGTAGCACATGCACCTGGTAATGATAAAAGTCCCATAATGCCTGTCCTATGGCATTTTTTTCTTCCTGACTGGGATTGGTCTGCAACCACTCCCGGATATGCAAACCCTGCATCCAATCCATGGTAATGATCCTTGGACTGCTGAGCTCCTTATAATAGGTAGGGAAGGTAAGGTTAAGAATATGCGCACAGGCCTTGGAGATTTCCTGGCTCCGCTTCACTTCCAATTCATAATCGGTCTCCTCCAACAAGCGCTCCTCTACCTCTTCCATGTAATGGTCCAATTCCCTTTCGTTCATGTTCAGCAACCTCAAGGCAAAGGGCCTCACCAGTTTGAGGTCAGAACTCACACTAGAGGCAACCCCGGGATATTGGATCTTCACGGCATACGTTTTTTCCCCTTTGGTTGCCCTATGCACCTGACCAATGGAAGCTGCATTTACGGCAGAAGGCGTAAAGGTATCGAAAATCGACTCGGGGGATGCATCGAAGTATTGCTTGAACGTTTTCACCACCAAAGGATAGGATAGCGGAGGTGCGCTGTACTGCGCCATGGTAAATTTATCCTGATAGGCCCTTGGAAGCATGTTTTTATCCATCGCCATCATTTGCGCCACCTTTAAGGCACTTCCTTTCAACTCACTAAGGGAATCATAAATATCCGAAGCATTGCTGCTATGAAGTTCCTCCTTAGTTAGTTGGGGGTTGACTACCCTTTTGGCATAATGTTTCACATAGTTTCCACCAACCTTGGCCCCTGTTCTAATAAATTTGGCCGCGCGTTGTACCTTGGAAACCGGAATGCTTTCCTGTTCTCTTATTTTATCTGTCATTAGGATGTTTTGGATTGGTAAAGGAATTTTGCAAAATCGACAAAAGAGTCCACTGCACTTTTGCCCATCAGGTCAAAAGCCAAATTGACGGATTTCTCTATTGCGGCGTCCGTCTTTTCAAATCCCTGAGAAGTGTCTTTCAGCCAAAACTGGAACAAAAACATTACCTGAAGCCATAAGGCCTCATCATATTTGTCACTGATATACGGTCGGTTTGCAATTTCTTCCGTTTCCTTACCTTCCAATACGATGTCACCAACGAAGGACTTGAATTTTTCTTTGAAGACTTTAATTTCTTGGGGATATGGAGCTTTCCACCCTTGCGAATGCTGATAAAGGGAAATGAGGTAACTTCTCTTTTTTTTCAAATGCTCTATCCACGTAAAATAAAATCCCAGCAATTTCTCACGGGCAGAGTAGTTAGGATAGACCTCCTGGTTTTGTAATTCTTGGACCGTACGGTCAAAAATCAATTCCCATACCGCCGCCTTAATCGCTTCGAAGGAAGTGAAAAATGCATACAACTCCTCTTCTTTGAGGTGAAGGGACTTTGCGAATTTATAGAGGGATACGGGTTCTTTTCCATTTTCCAACACATATTCCACGTATCCCTCTATGATGCTATCTCTATTGATTTCCGCACTTGCGGATTTATTTTCTTCGGTCATCTGTGTTTTAGAATTTTTTCCTACTTGTTAACAAGATAAACCGTAAAGGGGTTTTAATTTGGGTAGGATTT
>PXCO01000008.1 GCA_003565295.1 Cyclobacteriaceae bacterium | reverse complement strand
GGGTGGCCGGTGCATGGACAGGAGAAGGATTCATCGATTGGGAAGGGATTTTGTTCAATGGAAAGCATAATATTTCTCCGAGGACGGTGGGTGACTTACATTTTGAGAATAAAACCCTTCCAGGTTGGGCTCATCCCCGTACCGGATCTTTTGAGGATCCTAGGTTTACGGCCAGAGATGGCAGGAAGTTCGGTCCTCTGCCCAAGGACTGGGCACATTATAAAGGACTCTACCAATACGAGGACAGGGTAATTGTGTCCTATACGGTAGGAAGTGCAAAGGTGCTCGAAACGTTTGGGTTGACAACATCGGGGGAGGAACCTGTTTTTACCCGAACATTGGAACTGGAATCCGTGGATGTGCCCCTAACGATGAGGGTAGCCCAAGAAGGCACTTCAGTGGCAATTATCGGAAAAGGTGCCCAGTTGAATACCAAAGGGGGTTTTGTGGACATGGAAATCCAACCTGCTAAGCGTGTACACATTAAATTGTTAATGGGAAAGCAGGGAATGAGCGGATTGGATGAATTAGCCAAAACAATTGGGCCACCGGAAGCACTTAAGAAACTCACCAAAGGTGGTCCGGCAAGATACCCACAAAAACTAACGACAACAGCGATGGTCGGTGATCTAGAGGGTGCCTTTCAGGTAGATGTGTTGAATCCCCCCTTTGACAGTCCTTGGAAAAATCAGTTTCGCTTAAGCGGCATCGACTTTTTCAATGACCCAAACAAAGGGGTGATTTGTTCTACGGACGGCGATGTGTGGCTGGTGGAAGGTTTTACAAAAACGCCCTCTAAACTGACCTGGCAGCGAATAGCCTCCGGCCTGTTTCAACCCTTGGGGGTTAAGGTGATCAAGGGGCAAATTTTTGTTACCTGCCGCGATCAAATTGTCAGGCTGCATGACTTTAATGGGGATACGGAAACCGATTTTTACGAGAGTTTTAATAATGATCACCAGGTAACCGATCATTTTCACGAGTTTGCCATGGGTTTGCAGGCGGATGAAGAAGGGAACCTTTATTATGCAAAAAGTGCGAGACATGCCAGGGAGGCTTTGGTGCCCCAGCATGGTACGCTCCTGAAGGTAAGCAAAGACGGTAAAAGCACGGAGATAATTGCCACGGGCTTTAGAGCCGCTAATGGCGTTTGCCTGAATCCGGATGGGACGTTCATAGTGACGGATCAAGAAGGACATTGGAACCCAATGAATAGGGTCAATTGGGTGCAGAAAGGGAAATTCTATGGTAATATGTTTGGATATAACCCACCTCCTGACAGCAGTAATACCGGCATGGAGCAGCCACTTGTATGGGTGGAACGAGACATTGACCGTTCCCCTGCTGAATTACTATGGGTGGATAGTGAAAAATGGGGACCTTTAAATGGCAAGCTGCTCAATCTTTCTTATGGATACGGCAAAATTTTCATAGTTCCCTATGAAAAAATCGGAGATCAGCATCAGGGGGGTGTATTCGAGTTGCCCATACAAAGGTTTTCAACCGGAATCATGAGAGGGCGTTTTAATCCTCAGGATGGGCATCTTTATGCCTGCGGACTTTCTGCCTGGGGATCCTCTCAGCCACAATTGGGTGGGCTTTACCGCATAAGGGTAACGGATCAGCCTATGCATATTCCCGTTGGCATAAAATCCACTAATTCAGGGGTTACGCTTACTTTTTCGGAAAAGCTGGATCCTGGAAGCGTCCAGGACGAGGCCAATTTCACCATTAAAACCTGGGACCTATTGCGATCCCGAAAATATGGCTCTGACCACTACAATGAGAAAGAACTCGCTGTTTCAAAAGCCCTATTGGAGGAGGACGGCAAGACGGTGAAGCTAGAGCTACCGGAAATACAGCCAACATGGGTGATGGAAATTGATTTTCGACTACTTGACAATAGTGGCAATAATGTAACTGGTGTGATTCAAAACACCATACATGCTTTAGGGGAAGAATTGTAAGGTGGGAACACATTCTTTTGTGTTTTGGCAGCGGATCCGGTTGTGGTGCCATGCCCTTTCCGCCAAAACCCAGCTTGGCCAATCTGTGTTGCGATATAATGTGGAAAAAGCTGAATTAAGTTTGTTTTTCCATTTGCCTCCGCATTACCCCCTAAATCCCCTCCTGAGCCGCTACGCTATTCTGGATGTTCCACAGAAATGGGGCTTTAACTTTCGATTTTAAGGTCCAAATTTCGGAGGATAACCCAATCTTTCACTCTCCCCCTCCTGTTTTAGGAGGGGGAAAAAGGGGGTGGTAAAAGCAAAATGGGAGGGTGAAAATCATCCGGTATAGCAAAAACAATATACTTTATAAAGGTAGGGGAAATAGGGTCAGATCAAACCATTTGAAAACCATTATGAGCATTGACGAACAAGGGTACCTTGTCAATCTTTCTAGCTGAATTTGAATTGGGTGCCCCAAAGATTAAAAGGTGCTACGGGGATATCAACAGCTTTTGAAAAACTGCTTCTGCCCCAGCTTCTTTTCTATTTCTTTAGCGGTTTTAGTAATGGAAAGCCCTCCCAGGTTGGTACACCTCAGGG
>PXCO01000100.1 GCA_003565295.1 Cyclobacteriaceae bacterium | reverse complement strand
AGTTGGTTCTTCAAACTGGATACAATCTTTGCTGCCCCCAATAACATGGCAGTATGGCCATCGTGCCCACAGGCATGCATGGTGCCTTCATTTTTCGATTTATAAGGGACCTCTGTTTTCTCAATGATGGGAAGAGCATCCATATCGGCCCTGAGAGCCACAGTCTTGCCAGGCTTTGACCCTTGAAGAATGCCCACGACCCCAGTTTTTGACATTCTTTGAACCTCAATCCCCATTTTCCCCATTTCCTCGGCAACTCGATTTCCTGTTCTCACTTCCTGCCAGGTCAATTCAGGGTGTTCATGGAATTCTCTTCTCCAGTTTACGATTTCCTCTTTGTACAGGTTGGCCATCTCATTAATATCCATTACAAGACACCTCCAAAAATTTTATTTTGGACCTTTTCTAACACCAAATAATTTTAGAGAGTTTGAAAGTCGTCACAATAATAGTTGGAATTTTATTGAGTTTATACTACAAAGTATAACAGGCACATTAAAATACGCAACCAATTTATGGCGATGTCATAGTATTATCGATGGGACTTATTTGCGGATTATTCGACAGAGCAGCAATGATTGAAAAGCGGAATCACTTTCTCGAATGTATGGCCAGATGAGATAATTGGCTGATTTTATTAAAGCTGTCGTAGAAGAGGCAGGAGAAGCTTCATTCGGGGTTGTAAAGCGAGGGAAAATAAAAGGCCAAGGGTAGTATCTATTTTTCCTGACCTGGTCCGTAAAATTTGCACAACGATTAACCAGGGGATTGACTTGAATCTAATCGCCTGGGCAAGACATGTGCCTTAACATAACATTTGAGGGGGAAGCCCCGTTAGTGGCTTCCCCCTAGTATGCTAACTGTTTAAGAGTCAAAATCTAGGGAAAAAACTATCTCATAGTAAGGCAAACTTCCTCAATTATTTTTTTCCAGAAAAGCCAATACTGCTTTTTTGTCTGGAATTGGGGTGACCGCTCCGTAACCTAGAGTTGACAGAGCAGCAGCTGCGTTAGCAAATTTTGCAGCCTCCGTTGGAGATACACCCTTTAGGAGCTGGCTGCAGAAAGCGCCATCGAATGTATCTCCTGCACCTGTAGCATCCAATGTGTCCACCTTATAGCCTTTAAGAAAATGCCTACCTTCAGCGCTGGCAATGAGAGCTCCCTGGCGCCCCAGTTTTAACACAACCAATTTAATACCGTTTTCCAGGTAAAAATCGGCAATTTCTCCCGGCTCATCAATGTTAAGCATTTGCTGACTGTCCTCAAGGCTTGGCAGAAAAATATCTGCCTGGACAGCGGTAGCCATTATAATCGCACGGGCTCTTGCAATAGGCCATAGCTTGAGACGGAGGTTGGGGTCGTAAGACACCATAACACCGTTGGATTTTGCTATCTCTACCGCACGAAAAACTGCATCACAGGCTGTATCACTAATGGCCTGGCTGATACCGGATACATGGAGAAGCCGAGTCCCGGAAATGTCTTTTTCCGATATATCCTCGGGTTTCAACCTACTGGCAGCTGAACCCCTGCGGAGATAGGTAAACTCATGGCCATCATCGGTATAGCTGATAAAATATAAGCCGGTATGGGCATTATCGTCCCGTACAACCAGAGTTGTGTCAATTCCCTCACTTTGCCACAGATTAATGAACTGATCCCCAAAAAAGTCTGTACCTAGACGTGTAAGGTAGCCCACCCTGGCTCCTTGCCGGGCTGCGGCAACACAGAAATTGGATGTGTCACCGCCAAAACCAGGAAGATATAAGCGTCCCCGCTTTTCGTCACTTACTGCACTTAACTCCATGAGGGGCTCACCTATTGCTAGTATATCCATAACAGCCTCCATATTTATATTCGTTTATATTTCTCGAGGCCCTTGCGTAAGGACTTGGCTTCTTTTATGAGCCTGGTCTGTTCCGCTTCACGCTGCTCAATTTCTACAGCAGTCTCCAATACCTTTTGCACGTGCTCCTTGGGTACTACCACAACCCCATCCAGGTCAGCCAAGATCAAATCCCCCGGATGAACAGTAATGCCACCGCATACAACAGGAACGTTGAGAGCTTCTGTCTTGTAACGACCAACAGTTGTCCCCGGTGAAACGCTGCGGGCATAAACGGGAAAACCAAAATCCCTGCGTATTTCTGTTACATCCCTGACTCCTGCATCGAGGACAGCTCCTGCCATGTTGTTTACAACAGCCCCGGCAGTCATAAGGCCGCCCCACACTGCAACGTTACAGTCACTTTCTGCAAGCTCAATGACTATGATACTCCCCTCCGGAGATTCATCAATGGCCTCCAGGGCATGAATAGGCGGGAGTTTCTCTTCTGTTGGGATTTCTTTCACAGTAACAGCAGGGCCCACTATCTTTTTGTCATTGATGCGGGGCTTAATCTCATAGCTCATATAACCGGTTTTGCCTGCTATCTGATCTACTGCGTCAGCGACGGAAGCAGATGCAATGGTGTAGAACTTCTCTATAACCTCTTTTGAATACACTAGATAACCTCCTTTTTAATAGTATCAACAGCTCTTAATATTTTTT
>PXCO01000158.1 GCA_003565295.1 Cyclobacteriaceae bacterium | reverse complement strand
GGAAGGGCTGGATCAGCTGGGGAACTTCATTGACCCCGAAGCGGCCTATCCGGTGATCGTGACAACCTCGCGCCTTCTATCTACAGGCGTTGATGCACAAACCTGCCGCTTGATCGTGCTGGACCGCGAGGTCGGGTCGATGACCGAGTTCAAACAGATCGTGGGGCGCGGAACGCGTGTGCATGAAGACACGCGCAAGCTCTATTTCACCCTGATGGATTTCCGGGGCGCGTCCAGCCATTTCGCTGACCCTGATTTCGATGGCGAACCTGTCCAGATTTACACCCCCGGCCCGGATGATCCTGTCGCGCCGCCTGATGATTCGCCTGCGTGGGACGATGATCCTGCGACTAGTGGCACGCCTGATCCGTCAGAGACTGTCCTGATCGATCCCGCCAACGCGAGCCTTGGCCAAGATGGAAAATCTGACCACAAGCCCAAGGTTTATGTCGATGGCGTCGGTGCGCTGATCGTAGCAGAGCGGGTCGAATACCTCGATGAGCAAGGCAAACTGGTCACAGAATCCTTGCGCGATTTCACCCGCAAGGCCGTGCAGCGCCACTTCGCCAGCCTTGACGACTTCCTGCGCCGCTGGAACCAAACCGAGCGCAAACAAGCACTGTTCGAAGAACTCGCCGCCGAAGGCCTGCCGCTGGAGGTCATCGGGCAGGAACTGAACCTCGACCTCGACCCGTTCGATCTGATCTGTCACATCGCATTCGACGCCAAACCTCTGACACGCAAGGAGCGGGCCGAAAGTGTCAAGAAACGTGACGCCTTCACCAAATATGGGCCCCAAGCCCGTGCCGTTCTGGAAGCTTTACTAGAGAAATACGCCGATGACGGTGTGATCAATCTGGATGACCCCAAGATATTGAAGATCAATCCTTTCTCGAACATGGGGACCGAGGTTGAACTGATCCGCGCTTTCGGCAAGAAGCCCGACTACCTGCGCGCCGTGCATGAATTGCAGGCCGCCCTTTATGATGAAAGCGCCTGAACATGAGACGAAAGCCGTCTGATAAAACTATCAGGATCAAGATGTGCTATCGTGACGGTGTCTGGGAGCGTGAGGACGGCGGCGAGGTTCCCGTCCGTGAGGGCACAATAGCCGAACTGATCGTTCCTCAAAAAACAGTCCACGATAAAGCTTTCCTCGCCGCAATGCTCAAAGAGGATGCGCTCCGTGTGCTGGATCAGGGAGAAGAGCTATTCGCGTATGTGATGGTAAAGGATATAAGCCAGCTCAACCAAGACATGGCGAAGCATTTGATACGACCGAACCGAGCATCTGACCTCGTCGCATTAGAGTTTTTGGACAACTGGAGCGGCGGAGAACTCTGCCTTGTGCCGGTTACCATCGGACAGAGTAATCCAGACCTGAAGCAACACCCAAGAGACGAAAAAGGTGGTGGCCTGTGGATGCGCGTTCGAGGGCGAGATGTCATGGGGCTGGTGACGTCACAGATCAAGTTGCCTGAAGGTATAGAGGATCGACCAGTTTGGAGCCTCAACCATGCCTTTACTCGGTTGTCAGAAGTTTTTGAACCATGGCGCACATCTCACACTGGCAATATTTACGAGCGGTTCCTATACCGAGAGAGAAACGAAAAGCTCTATCCGCTAGAGCTATTCCGTGATCGCACCTTAGCGAAACATGAGCAATCCATCGCGCTCGAATTGTGGCAAACATTCATGCAGCGAACCGCTGCCAAAGAGAAGAAACCATAGCATGTCCGTCCGCACCCTCGTCAAATCCATCCAGGACATCATGCGCAAGGACACGGGCGTCGATGGTGACGCGCAGCGCATGTCGCAGCTGGTCTGGATGTTCTTCCTGAAAATCATGGATGACCAAGATGACTCCATGGAAATCACGCAGGACAATTACACTTCGCCGATCCCGACCGATCTGCAATGGCGCGCATGGGCAGCGGACCCCGAAGGAATAACCGGCGACACGCTTCTGGATTTCGTCAACGCCGACCTGTTTCCGCGCCTCAAAGCCCTGTCCACCGCCAAAGGCCCCCGCGCCAAGGTCGTGCGCGATGTGTTCGAGGATGCCTATAACTACATGAAATCCGGCCAGCTCATGCGGCAGGTGATCAACAAAATTAACGCGGTCGATTTCAACAACCTGTCCGAGCGCCAGCATTTCGGCGATATTTATGAACAGCTGCTGAACGATCTGCAAAACGCAGGCAACGCGGGCGAATATTACACCCCGCGCGCGGTCACGGCCTTCATGGTACAGCAGATCGACCCAAAGCCCGGTGAAACCCTGATGGACCCCGCCTGCGGCACGGGCGGTTTCCTGACATGTGCCATGCGCCACATGCGCGAGAGCTACATCAAACGGCCCGAGGATGAGGCGCTCATGCAAGCCTCGCTCCGTGCGGTCGAAAAGAAACCGCTGCCCCATATGCTGTGTGTGACCAACATGCTCTTGCACGGGGTCGAGGAACCCTCATGGGTGCGCCATGACAACACGCTGGCCCGCCCGCTGGTCAGTTGGGGGCAGTCCGAGCGCGTCGATATCGTCCTGACCAACCCGCCCTT
>PXCO01000037.1 GCA_003565295.1 Cyclobacteriaceae bacterium | reverse complement strand
TTTCATATCCTCTTTGTGGTTATCAAATCGGTTAATATAATGCAGGGTCGTTATGGCTTCATCAATGGCCTCGCCTATTTGTTTCGGGTCGGGCATATCGGTTTTTCCTTCATTGTCCCGTCTCCAGGCGTTGAATTGAATCAGTATGCGTTCGGCTTCGTGTGTGGTCATGGTGTGGGTGGGTTATTGGGTTCGGGTTATCAGTAACGTTGTTTGGTAAACGTTACCTATTGTTACCAATTGTTACCGGGCATTGTTACCAATGTAAGATGTTGTTTTATATATATTTATTTTAAAAAAGTAACAATGTAACAATGAAAAGTAGAAAATTAAACGTGAACACTTACAAAAAAACACGGTTATAGAATTTTTGATTTTCATTGTTACCAACGTTACTTTAAAACGGAAGCTCTCCGTTTAGGTCTCCTAAGTCGTTATTATCATTATTACTTGTGCCTTCCGTATTATGGGTAACATTACCGGTAACATTGCCGGTAACAAAGTCGTAACGTTTAAAAACAAAAGGCCTGCCTGTTCTTTGGGTATCGTGTATAAAAGGGTTGTATTTTTGAATATCTTCTGTTTGCATATCCATTTCGTCTCGAAGAACTTTTGCTATATAATGAGGCGTTATTCGAGCATTTGATTCAAACCATCGCTTCTTCATGTCTGTTGCCGTTGCCTTAAAATGTTCAATGGTTTCATTTTCATAAAAGAACTCAGTAATAAAGATATCCAAATCCTTATGAAGCCCGCTCCTTGATTCACGCTTAACGGCCTCAAGGCTTTCGTTAGCCAAATCTTTAGCGGTGAATATCATTCGGGTTTTATGCTCTGGCATATCAATTTTAGCAAGGTACTTTATAAACATTGGTATTTCCTTCACAATCTTATCTTCTATAAGCGGATCTTCTTTTTTAATGCTATCAATTTTTCGAACCCAAAAACGAATCTCCTCGCTATCAATCCGCATGAAGTCCGTTTCCTTGTTTGTGGCTAATATTACCTTACCATAAAAAGGGACGTTAAACTCGGCGACGTGCTTCATGTTAACGGGTATTGTTTTGGCCGTTGCGAGTACCTTTATACGCTCAACCGCTGAAGCCTTCTCAATAATGGTTTCATCAACAGCAATAATATTTTTATAAGCGTATGATGAATTGAATGAGCTTGTAAGGGTATCAGAATCAATTATTACAAAATTAAAACCGAAAAGCATTTCCAGGAAGTTAAGGAATGTACTCTTACCTGTGTTTCTTTCTTTTGACACAAGGCAAAGTACTGGTAGTTTTTGTTTAGGACGTTCATACATAACCTTCATGTATTGATAGCCTAATTCTACCTGTTCACCAAAAATATGGCTCATTATCGCAGCAATAGCTGGAATATCTGTTAATGTAACCTCTTCTGTATGCGGTTGGTGCGGGAACTTAGAGTAAAGATTATAAAAACCATCTATACTTGCATTCCAGTCCATGTTATTCGGTTCAATAGTAAAATCATCAAAAGCCGGAACACGATCTAAGAAAGACTTGCCATGATGCTTAATGATAGTTTTGTCATTCCATTGCTTCAGGTATTGAATTTTCACCCCATACCTGTTCTTTTTATAAAGAATTTTAAAGTAGTTAGTTGCAATCATGATGTAATCCATATCAATCTCAAGATAATTCATCATTATAAACTGCCTTGTAGCTTTATATCCACCCTTAAACCGAAGTACCAATAGCAATTGGCTGGGTAAGTACAAATCACCTTCAATAAATGATTTATAACCACCCTTAAATGTGCATTCATACTTGTTTATTTCGGGCATATACTTAAAAACAAGTGTGTTCCCTTTCATCACATCACGACCGGATATTGAAAGGGGTTCATTTTCTGATTTAATGATAAAATCTGTTGGTACAAATATTTTATCGTATGCTAATTCAGGTGTATTGAAATCAGCAAACTGTGGCTTTTTGTGTTTCTCTAAACTCATTCTTTGAACCTCACGGGTTTACTTTGGCCTTTACGTATCATTGTTTTTGCGGTGGCTTTATACACATCCGGCTTTTGGTTTAGATAGCCGTTTCCCTCAATTAGTGAATTAATAAAGCCTATCGCCTCGGTCTCCGCAATATAACCGCTTCCAACATAACCGCCCAAACAATAGGCAGCTGCCCTAAGTTGTGGGTGTCCGTTGTCGGTAATCTTATCAATGGCCTTTTGTGTATTCTCCATTGACCACCGATGAAATTTATCAGATGGTTTAACCCATGAAACGGGATCTGTTTTGGCAACTTCCGGCTCGTACTCTATATCAGTAAATTCGGTAGCCTCGTAATTAAACCTAATCTTAGGGTCATAAGAATAGAACAAAGGCAAAACACAATTTTTTGGAGCTATATCAAACCCCCTAAACTGGTTCATTATACGCTCAATAGCTTTAAACCTGGCCTTAAATTCGTCTATTGATTCACACTCAGGAATGCGAACCAAACCCCGAACGCCTTTGCCGGATGATGACAACCAGCAAGCCAATATAAAAGGGTATTGTTCAAACAGATTATGCTT
>PXCO01000401.1 GCA_003565295.1 Cyclobacteriaceae bacterium | reverse complement strand
TCTTCCGATCTTTCTCATAAAATTCGGCGGCTATATCATCTTTGCCCATTTCTTCAGCCATTCTGGCAATACACCAAAAGTTATAGGCAAACTCAAGTCCCTTAGATACTGAAGAATGTATTAAATCGGCAGGTACGAAACCATACTCCTCAAGGTACAACTTGGCTTCAGTCATAAGGTTGGAGTGAGCGAAACGCCCGTCATAAATTATTGGTGTAACCGTATCATAAGTGACCGAATGAATCATTGCTTCAAGAGCCAGTTCGGCGTCAAAATTCCTATCGCCTTTCATGTAAGCATCAGCAATTACTGAAACGGCATGCGAACCAATCATTGTTCCGGTATAATTACTCGCCAAATCCCACATAGGTAGAATCCCACCTTCTTCATACTTTTTAAGTAAAACCCTGATTAAATCCTGGTTAAATTCCGGACTAATGATGGTCAACAATGGATGCAAAGCTCGGTAGGTATCCCACAATGAATAAACAGTGTAATACGGCTTATCGGAATGATGAATTTCCAAATCCTGGCCTCTGTATCTGCCATCCACATCAATAAATATATGAGGGGCTAAACTGGCACGGTATAAGTTTGTATAAAATACTCTGAGATCAGACTCAGAATCTGATTCAACTTTAATTTTGGAAAGCTGTTCGTTCCATGCCTTTTTAGCATCTTCCACCACCTCGTTAAATGACTTATTTATAGCCTCTGCCTGCAGGTTTTTATTTGCACCTTCGTAATCAACTGCACTGATGGCAACCTTTGCGTTTACAACGTTACTCTGTGCATTTGGAAATGAAAGCTTGGCTTTAACATTTATACCAGCAACCTCTGTGGCACCTGATACTTTTTGGTTATCGACGTAAAGATCAGCCTCCAGCTTTTCTGAAAATACAGCTCTGAAATATACTCTGTGGTCTTTAGCCCATCCCCTTGTACGTTTTAAACCTTCAATTTCATAATCGTTAATGACTCTGATTTCAGCTTCCATATTACGATGGTTGTGAATGGTATGTTCCAGGTCAATGACAAGTCCCATGTCCGAATTCTCAGGATACGTGTAACGATGAAATCCGCTACGGGTTGTACTGGTAAGCTCTACATTGATGTCGTAATCATCGAGAAATACCCGGTAATACCCTGGTGATGCTTCCTCTGTACTTTTAGAAAATCTTGAACGAAATCCGGTATCAGGATTCTGCTCATCCCCCTTAATAATCCCTGGATCACCGACAACAGGCATGAAAAGAACATCGCCGTAATGACCGATTCCCGTTCCACTTAAATGGGTGTGTGAGAATCCTAAAATGGATGAATCGGAGTAGTGATACCCCGGAGCTGCATCCCAACCAGCAGTTCTGGTATCAGGGCTTAACTGCACCATCCCGTATGGCAATACGGAGCCAGGATACGTGTGGCCATGATTTTCACCGGTACCAATAAAGGGGCATACGTATCTTGTGTAATCTGTTTCTACTGGCGTAGAACAGGAAAGCTGAAATAAAGCAGCGATTAATGTAATTAAAAAAAGGTTTTTCATTTTAATAAAGTTTGATTTTTTTAGTTAAATATTGAAGCGTAAGTGACGTAAATAAACTGTTTTAAGCTTAATTAAGGATTAATAAAGGATTAATAACCCTAATAATGGAAGATAAATTATAGATAAAAATGAATTTTCGGATGAGAATTTTATTTAATTATTATAATGTTCCCGCCTCTCTTCCAGTATAATCCTATAATGCAACGATTGGTATTCCGTTGTGGTTAGTACAAATAACAATTACTTCTCCTTTTTACGTGTCCAATGCCGAATGGGTAAATAAATACCGCGGAAAATCCATGAAATAGCATAAATAAAAAAACTTAACGTTAGTACATATCCGCCCATCGAATATAGTTCACTCCAACTTGTATTGTAAGTTATAATGGCATAAATGTTCACTCCGATGGCTGCAACCAAACAAATCAACCATATTATCAGTTCTCGTTTTACATCTGTGGGTGTTATAATTATATTTTTCATATTATATTATGTATTTTTCTGGTAAAGTTTGTTTCTCGCCTGTTTCAATGGCTTTTTCGCCCAGCAAAGTCCAAATACTTGCATTATATCCTTCTTTCAGTAGTTTATCGGGGGCTTTGCCTGCTCTTATATATTTGGCAAAGGCTTCCAGTTGAAGGGCTGAGTCATGAAAATCCGTATTATCGAGAATTGGTTCCCCAGCGTATGTTCTGGCTGTTTCCGGTACCCAGCTGGGGCCTCCAATTTGCGCTTTTTTAAAGAAACCTGATTCCATGTCATTTAGTAACTGCATGATTCCCGGCGGTGGTGGGGGAGTTTCTGTATAATATCGATTGGATTCAAATTCAAAGGTGCCTCTGCGCCCAAAAATCTTTGTTTCGATACCATATTTTTCATTCACGTGCATCGAGTCATATATAAACTGGCAGTCATTATCGTATGAGTATATAAGGGCGACGTTGTCGTTTACAGTACGTCCGTCTTTCCAGAAAACATTACTGCCTGTACCCATTACCGATATGGGGGGGGCTTGCATTACCC
>PXCO01000061.1 GCA_003565295.1 Cyclobacteriaceae bacterium | reverse complement strand
AGGATTTCAATGTTTTTGTCTCCAATTACCTGAGCCGGGAGGAATTTCGGCTTGAAACGCTAACCCATACCGTGAAAGGCCGGCCGGTCGAAAAAATCCGCATTTCAAATTTCTCAAAAACTCCAAAGGTTAAGCTGCTTTTTACGGCTAGAGCCCATGCTTGTGAGATGATGAGCAATTATGTGATGGAAGGAATGATACGGGCAATAATGGGGCCTTCAAAGAATATGAAAAAACTTTTGGACGAAGCGGAAATCATGATGATTCCCTTCGTGGATAAGGATGGAGTGGAGGAGGGTGACCAGGGCAAAAACCGTAAACCCAGGGATCATAACCGGGATTATGCAGGAGAGTCCATCTATGCCAGCACCCAAGCCATTCGGGATCAAATTCCCCTTTGGGTAGGCGACACACCATGGGTGGGCATCGACTTGCATAACCCCTGGATCAAGGGGGAGAACAATGAATGGATCTATTTTGTGGGAAATGCAAACCCACAGGTGGAAATAGCGCAAAGAGAATTGGTGGATATTTTGGAGGAACAGGCCAGAGGCCCATTGAAATTCACTAAGGAAGAAGGCTTCCTGCCCTTTGGAACTGCCTGGAACACGGGTTCAAATTATGATCAAGGCGCCTCCTTTGCCCAGTGGGCATCGGGATTTGAAGGCAGTGGGCTTTTAATGACCAGTACCTTGGAATTTCCATACGCCCTGAATCATGGTCAAGTGATCAGCCAGGAATCAGCCCGCTTATTTGGTGAGGACCTGATCCATGCCCTGGCTCATTTTTTAGACCGGCACTGAAGATTTTTTTTGGAATTATAAAGTTATTAGGTGTATTTTGAACTGTTCAATTAACCACTTAAGCAGCATATATGAAATTGATAATCTCCTTGCACCTTTGGGTGATAATGCCCACTATCACCGTTACTGACTAATAGCAACATGCCCAAACAAGCTTTTTTTTGATCTAAGTGAAGCACAATGGGGATTATATTCTAAAGAAATCCCTCTTTAAAAATAAGCCTTTCCAGCACCAATCCTTGCGGAGGAGCCTTTGGGGATATGGGACTCTTCTGCGTATCACTTAAAGCGTTTCTGAGGGCCGCCTCATCCAGCTCCCCCCTGCCTACCATCCAAAGTGCATAGACCATTCTTCGGATTTGGTGCATGAGGAAGCCAGTGCCTTCAAATCTGGCAGTAAAGATCGGGAAATCTGTTTTGGGGCACCAGGGAGGATGCTCCTCTTCGACCTGCACTTGGGTGATCTCCCTTTCAAAATCCTCTATGTGCTTCCCTTGGGTGCAAAACCTCCTGAAGTCATGCTTACCCTCGAAGATTTTGGCCGTTTTTATTACCTTTCCTACGTCCAGGTTGAAACCTGCATAGGCAAGGTATCCCATAAAAAAAGGATGAGGTTTATTGCCATAGGTAAAGTAATAGACATATCGCTTACGTACCACATCTTGAATGATGTTAAAATTGCCAGGGGCTATTATCCCCCCTAGCACCCGTATATCCGAGGGAAGGTTTTCATTTACCTTTTTCACAAATGTGCTTATTTCCAAGGGATGTTTGGTATAGAGCCCAAAAGCCCCATCCAAACTGGAAACCCCACTGTCTGTACGGTTAGCGCCAAGAATAGAAAAGTCATTTTCCCCCAAAGAATACCTAACCGCCCTTTCCAGAACTCCTTGGACAGTTTTCACCCCCTTTTGTACCTGCCAGCCATGGTACCGCAGTCCTAGGTACTGGATTCTAAATACATAAGAATTGGGGCGGGAGTTCATGATGTGTCTTTATAGGTGAATGTGCCGAATTGAGTTTTAATGGTCTCTTAGGTTTGGCAAGCCCCAGGTAACCAAACCCAGCAAAGGCAGAAATGAGCTGATGAAAAACACAAAATCTATGCTGGTCACATCGGCAAGCCCTCCCATTAATGCTGAACCTAACCCACCCATGCCAAAGGCAAAGCCAAAGAACAGCCCGGATATCATTCCCACCTTGCCTGGCAGTAATTCCTGGGCGTACACTAGGATGGCCGAAAATGCAGAAGCCAGGATTACCCCTATCAAGATAGATAAGACCACCACCCAAAACAGCCCCACATGCGGGAGAAGGAGGGTAAATGGTGCTGCCCCAAGGATGGAAAACCAAATCACGTATTTCCTTCCGTATTTATCTCCTAGCGGCCCACCCAGAAAAGTGCCCACTGCGATGGCTGCAAGGAAGACAAAGAGCAAGATTTGAGATTGAGGAATGCTAACACCAAATTTTTCGATGACGTAAAAGGTGTAATAGCTGGTCATGGAGGCCAAGTAGAAATATTTTGAAAAGATCAAAACCAATAAAATACCTACAGCCAAATGCACTTTTCTTTTGGGTAGCAAAAGAGCTTGTCGGTCTGCCCTTGTCCGCTTGGGAAGCAGGTTTCTGGTCAATCGGTCTTTATACCAAATGCCTACTCTGGAAAGGGCCATAATTGCGAGCAATGCCCCCAGGGCAAACCATCGGATATTCCCCTGACCGTAAGGCATCACGACCACGGCAACAAGAAGTGGTCCAATGGCT
>PXCO01000085.1 GCA_003565295.1 Cyclobacteriaceae bacterium | reverse complement strand
TCCCCTGAAGAATTTGAAAACTATCTAAAAAAACAACACTATCCTCTAAAAAGAATAAAAGCCTAGCAGAGTTTGTCTTTAATTATATTTGATTCTTCACTCCCTCCATGTTTCCACCACCTCCTTTATCCCCTACTAAAATCAATAATGACCTCAATCCCAAAAGGACTAATTAATCAAAAACCCATAAATAAAGAGGACCCATGGCGGTACATAAAAAGGTAAAACCTAATCACCTAACACCTTAATGATTACCCCTTAAGCCAAACCCCTGATGACAGCTTTCGGGAAAAAACTGCCCATTCACGGGATAAAACCTGCCATTTACGGGAAATAGTCTTTAACCTATTTTATTTTACATATTATTTATGAACCTTTCAGATATGTAAAACTAAAATAATTTATATTGTGAAAAAGAAATTGACATAGAAAAAAGCCACCATGGCCACAGGAGTAGTCGCTATGAGTATGGGATTGTTTAACTCGTTTAATGTAGAGGCTGATGGTGGCAGCCAATTTGTGTGCTGCGCTAGAAATTATACCATTTTCTGTGAGGACAAAGATGGAAATGCATGGGAGAATTCAAAAAAAATCGAAGGAGCCACAACCTGTACCGGTCATGAATGGGGTTAAAACCTTGAAGGGCAGTTTTTATTATCGTTTAAAGAATAAATGCCATCCTAGTTTCGGCAAAAATTGGCTTGCCTACATTGGTGGTTTATGTTTTTTCTTGGCTTCTGCCTGCTCGGAACCAAATCCAGGTCAGGGTTCCACAGAAAAAAAATTTGACAGGCCCGGTATCCCCACAGTCTCTTCCCTTAGGGGAGAAAAACACGTTTTTGAAGATATAATAATGCCGGGGAGCTTACTGTTTAAACAAAACAAGTTGGTGATTTCTGATAAATCGGAGAATGGATACCTCACTCATATTATTGACACGGACAGTTGGAAATACCTTAATCCCATGGGGGTGATTGGATATGGCCCGGGGGAGACACCTTCGGTCTGGACGATGGAAAGTGGTCTTGATCCAGACTACTTCTGGACTTATGGTCTTTCTGCAAAGACCTTATCCCAATATCCCTTGAAGGAAACACCTGAAAAGCTATCCGTTCGTCAAATAAAACAAAATGAAGATTTTTTTCTGGCTATGGGATTGACATGGAGTTCAGATAGTACACTGATGACCTATTTGGTAAGGGGAGAGGACAAATTTGTGGAATTTACAATAGATGGCACTAGATTAAATGGATATGGGAAATGGGAAAATACGATACCGGGAAATTACTCTTCCGAAATTATAGCTTCCTTGCACCAAGGGAAGTTAATGGGAAACCCGAAAACCAACAAATTTCTGAAAGCATGTATACTTAGGGATCGTCTAGAACTTTTTGACAAAAAGAGTGGTGTCATTATTTCCATCGACGGACCTCTAAATCATATCCCTCAATTCAAAGTTGTAGGTACGCCGGGTAATCAATCTCCCATAGTTCAGTCGGATCAACCTCTGGCTTATATGGATGCATTTCTGGGAGATGAATTGGTCTTTGGGTTATATTCCGGAAAGACAGACCAAGAAATAATGGAGATAGGAAGAGGGGAAACGGAAATTTTTGTTTTTGATCAAAAGGGGGAAGTTCTGGCACTATTTAATCTGGACACCCCAATTAGTGCATTTACCGTAGATGAAGCCAATAAAAGAATATTCGGCATCACTTAGGATGAAGAACCGGGGGTGGTGGTTTTTGATTTCACACTATGAAAAACCCCTTTGAAGGAAATCTTATCCCCTTTGGCCAAAGAGTAAATTGACCAGTAAATGGGCATACAGCGTTCAGCAAAACCTTGGACACTCTTTTAACGGATGGCCAAAAAAGTAGAAAATTATTTCCGAAACCAATCCTCAGATATTTTTTTCAACAATAGGCTCTACCCCCTCAACCAAAAAAAGGGGGCAGAAATTTTTGGGTTCATATAAGCAAACCAATACCGATTAACACCCTGAAAACCAGTCCGCTACTAAAAAACAACAAGTCTCAAAAAACTGCTAACGGGAAAAAAGTGACCATTCACGGGATAAAACTTGCCATTCACGGGAAATAGCCTTTAACCTATTTTATTTTACACATTTTTTATGAACCTTTAAGATATGTAAAACAAAAAACCTTTATACCATGAAAAAGAAAATGACATTAAAAAAAGCAACAGTTGTCGCCGGAGTGGTTGCAATGAGCGTAGGATTATTTAATTCGTTTAGTGTTGAAGCAGAGGGAGGTTGTGGCGGATTCTGCAATCATAACTTAACAGGAGATTCTGGACTTACCAATTACTGTAAAAATTATAATTGCGAATTAAAAAGTGGAATAGGTAGTTTACACGGCCCTTGTGGAACTTGGTAAATAGTGAATTAAATGGAAAAGAAAATGACATTAAGAAAAGCAACTATAGCCGCAGGTGTTATTGCTATGAGCGTTGGTTTATTTAACTCGTTTAATGTTGAAGCTGAAGGTGGTAGTGGAGGATGGTGTACTCATAATGTAAGTGGGGACACAGGGGTTACCAATTTTTGCGTTATT
>PXCO01000267.1 GCA_003565295.1 Cyclobacteriaceae bacterium | reverse complement strand
TCATTAGGTTTAGCATTTATTCCTCCCATTCAAATCCCCATGGACTCATACGGTAAAACCTGCCTTTTACTTTTGCATTTTCTACTTGTAAGTATTCCTCAGCCTCGTACTTAAGAAGTGCACCAAAATGAACAGTGGCATCCACAAACTCAACACCATCCTCGGAAATAAACTGTAATTCTGAAAGGTAAATTGAGTTTGTTTGGTTAGGTGCCTCTAAACTTGAATAGCGTTTACCATGATCGTAAAATTCAACTATGAAATTGCCCATGTCCTCATGGTTGGTGGCAAAACCATACTGCCTTTCTTCAAAAAGAGCAAAAAAACCATTCGGACTGCTAAAATCTTGACAAGGGAAAATTGCACGAACCTCCAAATACCTCCCATACATAAAAGGCTCTTCAGCATTTTCATCAAATTCGGACACTACAATTCCGGGACCTAAATAAGGGCTTTTTACCATTTCGTACCCTTCACCACAATTCCCTGTACCGGTAAATCCTACTTGGAAAGGATAGATGTCCTCCCAACAGGCGGATTCCTGACGAGATGGTGTCCTCCCAGCGGTAGCGAGGTTCTGAGAGTAGAATTTCATTAAAAAACTCCCGAAATAACCAGTACTCGGCTGGCACTCGACGATAAGATCATTAGAAGGGTCCTCATTGCAAGCACTTAAAATAAACAGGACTAAAAATAAGATGAAGTAGTTTTTCATTGTTAAGCGAAGAAAATATTAGGGGATAGAATAAGGGTATATACGGAATCTATAAAAGCTCGGTTAAAAATAATTTCTTATTGATGGTAAAAAGTTAAGTATCAAACCGAGGTAGTAAATTTTTACTCCTGATTTCTCACCCACTTCTCCAACCACTCATGCTGCTCCCATAAGGTGTGCAAAATGGATTCCTCAGCGGCATAGCCGTGGCTTTCATGTGTTTATAATTGTTTTCCAGCGGTCATATAGCCTGCCCCTGCCTGCCCCGAACTTGTTTCGGGGGACTCGCTTCGGGGGAATCTCGCAACGCCCCGATAGCTATCGGGGCATCCCCCCGCGTGTCGCTCTCATGCCCTGACTGCCGTCAGGACAGGCTCGATTTTCATCTGTTTATAATTTCTTTTCAGCGGTCATTACCTGTCCCGAACTTGTTTCGGGAACTTGTCCCGCACTGTAAGTCGGGATAGCCTGCCCCAGCCTGCCCCGAACTCGATTCGGGGAACTCGATTCGGGGGAATGCCCAAGATAATCATCCCCCTGTGTGAGAATGCTATCTCATGGGCATTGTTTATATTTTTTAGCAAGTCCTGCTTATCATCAAAATTGAATTTGTATTTCTACAAAAAATAAGATTAACACAGTAGATAAGTTTGTGCTATTCTTTAATTTACTCATTTATTCTGAGTATGTATTTATGACGCGGAAAGTGGATAAGATAGTATATTTTTTGGCTAAAATGATGGAAATGAATTAGCCGTAGTCCCCCTACCTTTAGATTTAATTCGTGTTGAAACCACTTTAATCTAATTTATATGAACACAATGATCTACAGTTTCACCCCAAGTAAGGGACTATGCATGGGCATGGTTATCTTATGTTTATGGGGCTTTATGACGGCAGCATGGGCCCAGACCCCTGTTTCAGGAACCGTCGAAGATGAATCGGGGCTTTATATTCCCGGGGTAAGTGTATTGGTGGAGGGGACAACCATGGGTACAGTAACCGACATAGACGGTAAGTTTGAACTTAGTGTACCCCAGGGCAGCAATTCTTTGTCATTCTCCTTTATCGGATTCGAATCACAATTGGTGGACATCACCAACAGGACTACGCTAAGGGTGATCATGAGGGAGGATAGCAAAAGCCTGGATGAGGTAGTGGTTACTGCCTTTGGGGTGCAGCGGGAAAGGAAGGAACTTGGGTACACGGTCCAAACCCTTTCTTCGGATGAAATGATTGCCACCCAGGACAATAATTTCATCAATGCCCTAAGCGGGAAAATTGCAGGTGTGCAAGTAAGCCAAAGTGGCTCTCAGATTGGTGCATCCTCAAGGATAGTGATCCGGGGAAATGCCTCTTTTGCGGGAAATCAGCCCCTTTTTGTGATTGATGGGGTTCCTATGGATAACACCAGTAGTAACCTTGCCGGTGCGGGTGGATTGGATTATGGTAATGCCATTGCCGATATAGATCCTGAAAATATCCAGTCCTTGACTGTGCTAAAAGGGGCGAATGCCGCAGCACTATATGGTAACCGTGCAGCAAACGGTGTGATTTTGATTGAAACAAAAAAAGGGAGCAAATCCAGGTAGGGAATGGGGGTAGAGGTGAACTCCTCCATGGTCTTTGATCAGCCGGCATTTTTCATGAACTTCCAAAACGAATACGGAATAGGCCAAAGGGGTGGAGAATATGACTGGCAGCGGTATTTGCAAAACAATCCCGGTTCAAATCTCTCCTATAACGACTATGCAAGGCAGTTTAGTTACAACTATGTAAATGGAATAGGCGGAGGTGTAAATGAAAATGCCACCTCATGGGGTCCAAGGTTGGATGCGGGGTTATTGCTGGATCAATGGAT
>PXCO01000028.1 GCA_003565295.1 Cyclobacteriaceae bacterium | reverse complement strand
CATCTGTGGCAAAAAACCATCCGTGCATCTGTGGCAAAAAACCATCCGTGCATCTGTGGCAAAAAACCATCCGTGCATCTGTGGCAAAAAAAACCACCATATAGGTGGTTTTTAATTTTTATTGAGTATTTGTCAATACCCTGAGTTCTGATCTGAGCCTGTGAGGGCGGAGTTGTTGTCTATCTCCTCCTGTGGCAAAGGCAAACGCTCAAACCTGGGGTTCCAATTGTTGATAGGTTCTTCAGCGAGGACACCATGTCTCCTCCATCGACGGATGTCTCTGTTCCTAATTTGCTCACCTCCGAATTCCACTCTTCTTTCATGCATGATAGCCCTTCGCATCTCTTCCTGCGAACCTGTAGGATATTGGGCCGTTGGATAGGGAGGCATATCCACATCCGCTCTTTCCCTCACCTGGTTAATATAAGGAAGCGCAGCGCCAGGGCCATTGGTTTCATTTTCTACCTCGGCCATCATGAGCAACACATCGGCATACCGGATTACCCTGAAATTGATTCCGGATTGTGTATCTTCATTTTCCCTTTTATAGATCATCTGATATTTTCTCCAGCTTGGCCTATCAGTATCACCTTGCACTTTTTCCTCGGTCAAAACATTCTGGCCGTTATTATAAAGATCTCCTATTCTATAAAAGCTGTAAATCCCCCTTGGGTCATCTTTTTCAGCACCATTTGCCACCGTTTCAAACTCATTCACCAAAGAGGCACTTGGGATCACATTTCTCCATGCCTTTGGGCCGTATTCCTGCCCCCTAAATGTCACCTCTGCAATACCGCTTCCATCCGCATTCCAACCGCCGGCATTTCCAAACTCCTCGGTGAACTGAACTTCCCAGACCGACTCAACATTATTTTCATTTTCTTCCTCGAAATTGTCAAGATACCTGTCCACAAGCCTATATTCCCCGGAATTGATAATCGCCTCCAGATGTGGCCTTGCCTCACTGAACTCTGCCCTGAACAAACGAGCCTTTGCAGCCAAAGCGTGTGCGGCTCCACGGGTGGCCCTGCCCACATTATTACCTGAATAGGCACTTTTCAAGGGAAGCCTGTTGATCGCCTCCTGTAGATCACTGAATATCAGGTTATAAATTTCCTCCTCAGAGGTTCTTGCGAACCCATCAGGGGTAGTTGCTACAGTGGTAAGCATGGGTACAGGCCCCCAAAGGGTCACTAATTCATAATAGGCAAGCGCTCGAAGGAAATGAGCTTCACCCACTACCCTGCTTCTTAAGTTTTCAGTGATTTCCTCCTGTGCCTGATCGGCATTGTCCAGTACCAGATTTGCCCTATGCGCAATACGGAACCAACCTCTCCAATTGGCGGATACCAAAGGATTAGAGGCGTCAAAAACATGGTTTAATACTTGGGCACGAGGAGCTTCTAACTGCGGGCCTCCCGTGTCACAATCATCCGACAATAAATCATGAAGGAAAAAATATTCCCTGTTGTATAAGTTATTCGCCTGCAATCCCGCATACACGGCATTCACTGCCGCTTCGAGCTGCGGACCCGTCCTATAAAAGGTTTCTATCCCCAGTTGATTGGGGTTCACCGGGCTAAGTTTCTCTTCGTCACAGGAAACTATTCCTATGACCAGTAATAAGATGGTTAAAATATATTTTGACTTCATATCCTAGTTTCTTTTAAATAACATCCTAAATTAAAAGGTGACCTGAATCCCTCCCAAAATAGTCCTGGCTGCGGGGAATTGCCCATAGTCGATACCCGCTCCCAAGGTGGAATTGATACCAGTCCTAACCGCTATTTCAGGGTCATAACCACTGTAATTGGTGAAGGTCAGCAAATTCTGGCTCGATAAGTAAACCCTTAAGTTAGATATGCTTCCTCTACTAACGGACTCCAACACATTACCTGGTATGGAATATCCTATGGAAAGGTTTTTCAACCTTAGGTACGAACCATCCTCTATCCATCTGGAACTGGCTCTGGCATTCCTATTAGGGTCACCGGACACGGCTCTTGGCACATCGGTGTTAGGGGATTCAGGAGTCCACCTGTCAAGGACGACCGTACTGGCATTAAACAGCCTGGTCATACCCTCAGTGTGGAACCTAAGCAAGTTAAATATTTCATTTCCTTGCACTCCTTGCCAAAACATGGTGAAATCAAAATTCTTGTAATTGGCTGAGAAATTCAACCCATAACTAAAACTAGGAAGGTAATGTCCCAAAAAGGTCCTATCTGCATCAGTGATCTGTCCGTCACCATTTATATCCCTAAACCTGATATCCCCCGGAGAAGCATTGGGTTGCTGACTGGTATCATCCCCTTGCTGGAAAAGTCCGTCCGCAATCCAGCCAAAGAAGTAGCCGATGGGTTGCCCTTCCTCTGTAAAAGTCATCTGGTCACCTTGAAAACCTGGGCCAAATATCGTATTACCTACTCCGAGTGAGGTTAATTCATTATTGATGAACCCAATGTTGCCATCAATGTTGAATTGGAAATTCCCATCATACTTTCTGTATCCGGCAGTAAATTCCAATCCCCGGTTTACGACAGACCCCACGTTTGCCACTGGTGCTCCATCATAGCCCAAAGAGGGTGGAATGGGTACCCCCAGTATCATTCCTTCAGTGTTATTGTCAAACCATTCACCGGAAAGCACCAGCCTATCATTAAACAACCCTAAGTCAAACCCGATGTTTCTCATTATGGTTGTTTCCCAACGAAGGGCTTCATTTGCTAAGGCGCCAACAGTACTACCTCCCTCAAGGCTTCCGTCGAAGTTATAAAAATGGTTACTATTTATAGTACCTTGATACACGTAATCACCGATTCTATCATTTCCTGTCTCTCCATAACTGGCCCTAATCTTCAGGTCACTTACCGCATCTATAGTCTGCATGAACATTTCTTCACTCAATCTCCACCCAACGGAAACAGAAGGGAAGGTACCCCACTTATTGCCAGGGCCGAACCTTGATCCTCCATCCCTTCGTACAGATGCACTGAATAGGTATTTTTGATCATAATCGTAGTTGATTCTACCTATATAGGAAATTATAGCATAATCCGTCCTGTTACTGCTGGTGGTTTGGTTTTGGACCCCTTGAAGCACACGCACATCATTGGTCAAGAAATTTTGTCCCTGACCATTCAAGCTCCTGGAAACCCAGGTTTGTTGCTCAAGAACACCTAAAAGGTCAAGATTATGCTTCCCAAAATCCTTTTTATAGGATAGTTGATTACTTATCAATGGGGAAACAAAAGAAGACCTGGTCTCATTTATCGAGGCAAAAGGAGAAAAGTTGAAATCTCCGGCATCAAACCTGGGAGTGTATTGATCCTGATTGCCAAGCCCAATATCCATTCCTACCAGGAACTTATAATCCAGGCCTTCAAGGATGTTCACATCCAAATAAGCCGTACCCAAAATTTTAAAATCCTGTTGCCTGTTGGTTCTTAATTCGGCATTCAACACAGGATTTTCAGGATCGGACCCATCCACCCTGTCCGGTGAACGGAACCCCCCTAACCTGCTTGGATCCCTAACAGGAATATAGGGCACCTGTTTCACCATGTGCTCAATCTGGCTTCTACCCCCAGTAAATGGTTCGTTTGCCCTATCTGAGTAAGCAACGGTTAGCGTTTGACCGATTTTGATCCTGTCGTTGATCTTAAAGTCGGTGTTACTTCTAAGGGAAACCCTTTCAAATCCAGTTCCCCTCATAATCCCATCTTGCTTAAAATAGCCTACAGAGAAATTATAGAGAACAGATTCCGTACCGCCGGAAACTGCAATATTGTGATCCTGGATGGTGGCTGTCTGGAACATTTCCCCTTGCCAATCAGTATCTACATTGGCATATGGGCCTAAATTGTCAAACCTCTGCGGAGCTGGCTGCCCCCCATTGGCCAATAAGTCCCGGCCATAATCTAGGTATTGATCCCTGTTCAATAAGTCTAGTTGTCTCCACGCGGTTTGAGTACCCACATAAGAATCTACCGAAACCCTAGGCGCGCCCTGTTGCCCCTTTTTTGTGGTGACAAGTATAACACCGTTGGCTGCCCTGGACCCGTAAATTGCGGCCGCTGAGGCATCTTTAAGAACTTCTATGGATTCAATATCTGCGGGGTTAATCTGATTGAGCCCTCCTGCAGGTACTCCATCTATTACATACAAGGGGTCATTATTGCCTACGGTACCAATACCCCGCACCCTTACCAGTGGATCCGCTCCCGGTGAACCTGCATTAGTCACCGTAACACCCGCGGCCCTACCTTGAATGGCAGATGCCAGGTTGGGCACCGGAAGTGCTCTGATCTCGTCTGAGCTAACCGAGGAAATAGCCCCTGTGACACGCGCCCTTTCCTGGGTACCGTAGCCGACTACCACTACTTCTGAAAGTGCCGAAAGCTCCTGCCCCATCACCACATCAACGGTGCTGCGGTTGCCCACAGTAACTTCCTGTACCTGGAAACCAATAAAAGAGAAGGAGAGAACGGCATCTGAGCCGGGAACTTCAATGGAGTATTGCCCATTGATGTCCGTGGCCGTGCCTCGGGTGGTGCCCTTCACCAATACGTTAACTCCGGGCAGGGTTTCACCTGTGTCCTCGGAAGTTACCGTTCCTGATACTACAAATGGCTCATTTCCCTGGGCTTTAAGAAGCCCGGCAGGGGAAAATACCATTAAGCCTAAAAACAAAAAAGCCACACCTAATGATTTAATAATAAAGGTGTAGCCTGAGTACAGATGTTTCATCATACCTAATAGGTTTAAGGTTATAGTTATTTTTAACACCCGAAATATACAACTTAATTTGTAATTTCGACACAACATCTATTAAGTGTATTTAAAATGTTAATCCCTATAGGAAAGAAAGGTTTTTTTTAAATTTTTTAATTATTTAGCCACAAAACCAACTTTTTTCAAAATTTTAGTGAAGGCTTGATTACTTGCCAAATAATTACCGAAAGCGGTTACATCTTTAGGGAAGTTCGAGGGGGTATGGGCTAAATTAGGTTAAAACCTGCTCATCTTCCACCTTTTTCAAAAGCTCAACCACATTATTGACTTTCATTTTTTTCATGATGTTAAACCTGTGGGTTTCCACGGTACGGATGCTCTTATTGAGGCGATCGGCAATTTCTTTATTGGCCATACCCTGGTAGATGAATGCCAGAATTTCTTTTTCCCTCTTCGTGAGGTCATAGTCTACCTTCACCTTTGTGGTGGGCTTATCCTGGAAGCCTCCCTTGGCCTGCAAATAAGATTCCACCAGTACTTTGCTGATATCACCGCTGAAAAATTTACCCCCCTGATGTACGGTATTGATGGCTTTGATGAATTCCTCCTTACTAGTGTCTTTGAGCAGGTATCCTGAAGCTCCACATTCTACGGATTGGAGGATGTATTCTTCGTCATTGTGCATGGAAAGTATCAGCACCTTCGTTTGAGGCGCGTATTCATGGATTTGACTGGAAGCTTCCAGGCCCGTCATCACCGGCATACGTATGTCCAGAATCAATACGTCCGGTTGCAACTGCTGCGCCACTTCCAATGCCTCTTTCCCATTGGAAGCCTCTCCTATCACCTCTATTTCCCCTTCGCTTTCCAGCAGCATCCTTATGCCATTTCTGACCACCACATGGTCATCTGCCAATACCACCTTAATTTTTGCCATGGTTAATTTCTGGATTATGTTTCCAAAGGCAACACCACCTGAATGGCTGTGCCCTTTCCAGGCCCTGTATCCACGGTCAATTGACCATTGATGAAGTTCACCCGTTCTTTTATGTTGAAAATCCCGTGTCCTGAGGCACTAAAGTAACCATTATCCTTGAGTTTTCCGTAATCAAAACCTTTCCCGTTGTCTTTTATTTCCAAGTTCAAATAGGACATACTATGGGAAAGGTATATCCTGATTTCCGATGCCTCCGAATATTTGATGGCGTTGTTCACCGCTTCTTGTGCAATCCTGTAGAGGTTGTTTTCCACCTTAGGCTCCAACCGTGATATGAAACCGGTCCTGTTTTCAAAAAACACAGGTATCTTGGAGAGTTTCGTCATCTCCTCGCTGAATTTCTGCAACACAGACACAATGCCATAATCCGATAGGGCCACAGGGGCCAGGTTAAAAGAAATCCTCCGCACCTCTTTGATCACATTTTTCAGCAGCTCTTTTGAGGTCTCCAACCTCTTCTTCTCCGGGACAGATTTGGTGGTATATACCCCGTCCAAGCTGTATTTCAATGCTGTCAAATACTGGCCTACCCCATCATGCATATCCCGGGATATGCGTCTTCGCTCTTCCTCCTGCCCTTCCAGGATAAGGGCAGACCTGTATTGCTGCTCCTTGAGCTTCTTCTCCAGTCTTTCCTTTTGGACTTCCTGTGACCTTACCTTGGCCTCTTTTGCAGCAGTCTCGTCCATACCCACCATCAAGATTTCCACTACCTTGCCCTCAGCATTGAGGGTAGGGATAAAGTGCATTTTCACCCAAATAAAATCCCCGACTTCATTGGTCAGTTTCAACTCCCCGTTCCAGGCCTGGCCTTGAAGCAATTTTTCTTGGATGATCTCTAAAAACGTCTCCTCGTTTCCCTGCTTCTTCAGCCATTCAAAAAGTTGAAAGGAAGTGTGTTCTTCATAGCCCATCAACAGCCTGAACTTATCAGAAAACCTTAATGCCTTCCCATCCGGATCACTTCTGCCAAAGATCACATACTCATCTTCTTCAGGTTCCACTGCTACCAGCTCCTGGTAGGAACTCTCAAGAGATTCATATAATGCACTTATTTCCATGGCCATTTTTCTGGAAGACTTCTCTCGCTGCCGCAATTCCCTGAAGCTTTCACGGATCATCAGGGCCGAAGGCCAAAAAACAAATCTTGCTTCAATAAAAATAATGAATAGGGCCAGGCACATTAACAAGAACTCTACCCTCTTTAGCCTGAAAACCTTGTTTCTGGCGGATTTATCGTATTGGGCCACAATTTGATTCATCCCTTGCAAAAACACCCCCTCCTGCGCTAGGATTTCCTCCATTTGCTCAGAAAAAAAAACCTTTTCTTGCCCCGCCTCTTTTTCCAATTGATCCAGCAAGTGGTTCGCACTCTTTTTCATACTGAGAAAAGATGGGGTAATCACCTGAAACAATGAATCAATGAAAAAATCATTATCGCCTTTTAGGCCCAACTGATCATCACCATTTTGTAAACCATAAAACACCCTTTCCCATTCCTCCAGGGCTAGGCGGAGTTCCTCTCCATAATTGCTTCTATGTGTCTGCTCCTCTGCATGGAAAATCAATAAGCTTAATTTGGTGATCTTTTGGCTGAGCATTCGCTGCCTCCCAGAAAGATTGATCTCCACAGAATCGGATTGCTGCCCGGAAATGAAATGTTGCAAAATGAGCTGGCTGATGATCACCGTAAGTGCAATAGCCGATAATGCGATCACATATCGCCACCTTAGCCTGTCAAATTTTTTTTGCCCATTTTCATCGGGGTGCTCTTCCATAACCGTCAGTTTCAATGCTCCTTCGTGTTGCAAATTACCCATACAAATGGAAAAATAGCCTGAATCCACAGAGAAACAGGCTATTTTTTGTAGAAAGTATAGTTCTCTTTCTTATTAACCACTAACAACAATATTTTTAGGCATAGCCCCTGTCAAATCCTATATATACATACCCATCTTCCACCTTTACCGGATAAGTGCTAATGGTACAGGTATCACCATTTAGGTTCTCTCCGGTTTTTAATGAAAAGGTCTTTTTGTGAAATGGACAGGCAACCTTGGGCTCTTCGCCTTCGCTGCCAATCATCCCCCGGCTCAGGATCATCTGCATTCTATGCGGGCAAAGGTTTTGACAGGCATACCACTCCCCTCTTCTGGAAAAATTAAATACCGCAATCTGAAGGTCCTTGAATTTCACACATGCACCCCCATTTTCGGGAAAGGCACTTGCAGGAGCAGCTTTATACCAAAACTCCACTGCATCTTCTGCCACTTTGGGATATTTTTCTAACAGCTCAATCATGATGTATAAGATTAGTCGTTGGTTTTCTCTCTTTTAATTTCACTAAATGTTCTATTTCGGCTACGATTTCCAGTCCACAGGTATCTTTTGTCCCCGCATGGGTTTGAATTGAAGGCTGGGATCCTGATCATCTGCGTTGACAAAATGTTTGAACCTGGCCCTCAACTCGGGATTATTCACCACCTCTTTCCACTCGCATGCATAGGTGTTCACCATGAATTCCATCTCCCTTTCCAATTCCCCTGCAATACCCAGGCTATCATTTACCACCACATCCCTGAGATAGTCCAAGCCTCCATCCAACTTGTTGAGCCAGGAGGCGGTTCGCTGAAGGGGCTCAGCGGTCTTGATATAAAACATCAGGTACCTGTCCAGATACTTAATGCAGGTATCTGTGTCCACATCATTCACCAAGAGCTTGGCATGCTGGGGTTTAGACCCTCCATTTCCCCCTACATAGATGTTCCAGCCTTTTTCCGTGGCTATAATCCCGAAATCCTTACTCTGCGCCTCCGCACATTCTCTGATACACCCAGACACCCCACCTTTAAGTTTATGGGGCGACCGTAGGCCTCTGTAACGCTCCTCCACTCTAATGGCAAAACTCACAGAGTCCTGAACCCCATACCTGCACCAGGTAGAACCCACACAGCTTTTCACAGTCCGTAGGGATTTTCCGTATGCATGCCCGCTTTCAAAGCCTGCATCTATCAATTCCTCCCAAATGTCAGGTAACTGATCCACCCTGGCCCCAAACATATCTATGCGTTGACCGCCGGTGATCTTGGTGTACAGCTTGTATTTCTTGGCGACCTCTCCAATTACAATGAGTTGCTCCGGAGTGATTTCACCGCCTGGGATCCTGGGCACCACAGAATAGGTTCCACCTTTTTGGATATTGGCCAGAAACCGGTCATTGGTGTCCTGAATCGTGTCCTGTCTTAAAATCATCTCATTCCATACCGAGGCTAATATAGAGGCCACCGCAGGTTTACAAATCTCACATCCATCTCCTTCCCCAAACTCATCCAGTAACTGGTCGTAACTCTTAACCCCTTTTATCTTAATGATATCAAAAAGCTCCTGCCTGGAGTAGGGAAAATGCTCGCAAAGTACGTTTTTCACCGTTTTTCCCAATTTCTTGAGCTGGAACTTTGCCAAGTCGTTGATCATGGGAAGGCACCCTCCACAGCCTGTGCCGGCCTTGGTGCATTTTTTGATCTCCCCCAAATCCCCGGATTCGGTCTGCTGTATGTGTTGGCAAATGTCACCTTTGGTGATGTTTTCGCAAGACCATATTTGGGCAGCTTCCGGGAGCGCGTCCAATCCTCCCATGGGGTTAGAGGACTTTCCCTCCCTGCCGCCGAGTATGAGATCTTCCGGCTCAGGTGGAAGGGCCATCTTGTTTTGTGTCATTTGCAACAACATCCCATAGGCAGAAGTGTCACCTACCAATACCCCACCCACCAGTCTTTTGCCGTCCGATGAAATATTGATCCTTTTATACTGCCCCTTTACCTTGTCCTCGAAACAGATAGGACGGGAAGGCTCTTTAGTCCCAAAAGGGTCACCAAAACTCCCCACCTCTACTCCTATCAATTTCAATTTTGTGGACATATCGAAGCCCTCAAATGGCTGTACATCTTTATTGAGCAATTGATTCACCACCTGCTGTGCCATTTCATACCCCGGGGCAACCAGCCCATAAACCTGATCCCTATGGGCAGCAGCCTCCCCAATGGCGAAAATATGTTCATCTGAGGTTTTCAAAAGTTCATTGACAAGAATGCCTCCTTTTTTTCCTAAGGCCAAACCTGCTTTTGCGGCCAATTCGTCCCTGGGTTTGATGCCCGCAGAAATCACTAGCATATCAGTGGAGAAAAATGTTCCGTCCTGAAAGACCAGTCCATCTAATTTCCCATTGCCCTGAATCTCCTTGGTCATTTTACCCAGGTGTATACCAATACCTAAGTCCTCCAACTTGGATTTTAAAAGAGCTGCCCCCTGTTCATCGAGCTGATTGGGCATAAGCCTTGGCGCCAATTCTACCACATGTGCTTGTAGCCCCATGTCCATGACGGCCTTTGCTGCCTCAAGCCCTAAGAGGCCACCCCCCAATACTGTAGCTGATTTCACTTTTTTGCCATAATCCATAATGGCATCAAGATCCTCTAAGGTTCTGTATACGAAGACCCCCTTTTTATCCACCCCCGGTATAGGAGGCACAAAAGCCGATGAGCCCGTTGCCAAAACAAGGTAGTCATAGGAAAAACTTTCTCCCAGGTGATTGACCACCAATCGCTGTTTGCTATCAATTTGTGTAATCAATTCATTGGTCCTTAAAGCTACCTTATGTTCAGCATACCAGGATCTGGGGGCCATTTGAAGTGTTTCGGGTGCTGCTTTGCTGAAATAACTGCTCAGGTGTACCCTGTCATACGCGGGCCAGGGTTCTTCGCCAAAAACCGTCACCTCATACTTATCTTCCGTATCTGTGTTACGTAATTTTTCGCAGAATTTATACCCAACCATCCCATTTCCTACTACGATAACCTTGGATTTGCTCGCTTTCATGCTGTCTATTTTTACGTATTAAAACAGTATTTATACTGTTTATGGACGCTAAGTTAAGGTAATAAATTTAAATATTAAGTATTTTTACGTATTTATTTTTAAATTTACGTATGAACAATATGGAAAGAAAAACTCCAAAACTTTCGGTAGTGGGTGCAGGGCCGGGCGATCCCTTGCTGATTACCCTAAAGGCAATAAAAACCTTAGCGAATGCAGAAGTGGTGTTATACGATGCATTGGCCAATGCAGCATTCCTTGAATATGCTCCAAAAACAAGCGAAAAAATATTCGTGGGCAAAAGATCTGGGCTTCACCATCAGCAACAAGCGGCCATTAACGATATGATCGTTATGCATGCAAAGGTGACAGGACATGTGGTACGACTAAAGGGAGGTGATCCGATGGTATTCGGAAGGGGGCATGAAGAACTAATGCATGCTGCCATACACGGCGTTGCGGGAGAATATATTCCGGGAATCAGTAGCCCAATGGCAGTACCCACTCTTGCGGGCATTCCCCTTTGTAAGAATAGGGGCATCAGTGGCTTTTGGGTGCTTACCGGCACCTTAAAGGATCAATCTCTTACCAATGACCTCATCATGGCCGCACAGTCCTCCGCCACTGTGATCATCTTAATGGGCATGAAAAAACTGGAGCAAATTATGCAATTATTTGAAGAGTACAGGGGTGCTCATGAAATGGCGGCAGTAATCCAAAATGGCACCCTCCCAACAGAAAAAAGGGTTGTAGGAAAGGTTCCGGAAATTGTGCGAAAAGTAAAAAAGAAAGGACTCTCCTCACCAGCCATAATCATAATCGGCTCTGATATAGAAAAGCCATTGCCCAAATTGAGGAATTTCTAAAAGTTTAGTAGAACTTGTTCGTCCCCATAAGTAAAAATATTGTTCAAACCAGTGTAACCTATTACCTTGGTGATCCCCTCAATAACTGATCATTTGCCCCCCTTTCACTTTCACATCTATACGTTTAAGAAAAGTCATCAAAGATTTCCGGGACCTCT
>PXCO01000087.1 GCA_003565295.1 Cyclobacteriaceae bacterium | reverse complement strand
TTTTTCTATGCGAAGGTTAAAGATGTATTTATAAATGGGATAACCTGTGATTTGCAAGAAACGTTTCTCCAGGGTTCTACGGGATAAGGGTACCTGCTTCACCACCTCATCTACCTGTAGGTTCTTTTCTATGTTTTTGTGGATGAATTTAAGCGTGGACGCTATATGATCATCATTGGTCGCATAGATATCGGTGGATTGCCTGGTAATAATCTGCGTGGGCTTTACATAAATATCATAGTGGTCATCATGGCCATGCTGGATCATGTGATCCATCAGTTTGGCCGTATCATAGCCCCCCTTTTCTATGTCCAGCCCTATACTGGATAGCGGAGGGTCGGACAGCTCACAAAGCATCTCGTCATTGTCCACCCCCATTACGGCCACCTCCTCCGGGATTCTGATTTTATTTTGCTTACAAGCTTCTGTGATATGAAGCCCCTGATTATCATCACAGGCCATTAGCGCTATGGGCTTTGGCAAGGATCTCAACCATTTGCTCAGGGAATTGGATTTATAATACCACAGATCGGTGGACCTGGATTTCCTATGTTCGAAGTAATGCACCTTATATCCTACGGAGCGGATTTTCTCCTCATACCCCTCTGCCCTTTCCCTGGACCACACAATGTCGTTAAACCCATAAAAGGCAAAGTTCCTAAATCCCTTTTGCAGAAAATAGTCTGCGCCCATCCTGCCTGTTTCCCGGTAGCTTCCGGTGATATTGGGCAATTCCTTAAACCTTTCTTTAAAGTCCTGGGCAATCACTGGGATCCTAGATTCCAGGATCAGTTTAATGTCCATTTCATTGTATAGCTGGCCAATGATGCCATCGGCTCCCCACTCACTGGCCCAGTCGATAATCCCCTCTATGCCTATGGTCTCCCGATAATACAGGGGCATGCGGCAATAGGTCCAGGGGCCATTTTCGGCAGAATACTTCGATATCCCCTTTAAAAGGCTCTTACTGTATTCCTCCGCAAAATCCAACAACAGGATGATCTTATACATGCCCCACGGTTTTTCGAGTTTATTTGAAAAGCTCCTTGAAACTTTTCACGGTGGCATTAGTCACCAGTGGCCTGGCCCAAATGCCTATGCTCAGGATATAACCCAAAGTAATGAGTAGGAATAGCATGGCAAAACGCAACCCCAGCAATTCGGCCAATCCACCCACTATCAATGGAACAACGGCGCCACCGGCTATTCCTGTACATAAAATCCCGGAAAAGGTACCATGATGTTCCTTCAAGGAATTCAAGGCCAGGGAGAAAATAATGGACCACATCACCGAGGCGAAAAAGCCACAAAGTGGAAATGCCACTATGGCCATTGCAGCCGAGCCAAATAAGGCCAGCAGAAGGGATAAAATTGCTCCAGATGTAAAAAAGATCAAAACCTTTCTGGAATCGAAAAACTTCAACAATACCAGTCCCAACAAGCAGCCTATGGTAAGCAAACCCCAAAAGTAGGAGATCACCATTGCTCCTGTGGTGGCTGGGTTTTCACCATGGTAATCCTGCAAAAACTTGGACGCCCAATTGGCCACCCCTTGCTCGGTACCCACGTAGCAGAAAATGCCAAAGAAATAAAGGAGCACCGTCTTATTGGCCAAAAGCTCTTTGAGCGTACCCCCCACATCCACTTTTTCATCCTCCTTAAGCTCCACCGTTGGAAATCTCACCATGAAAATCACAACAACCATTACCAGGGCAATGATGGCAAAAACCCAATATAAGGAAACCCATTTCAGGTTTTCAGGTACCAGGCCATTCAGTATAGAAATGATAAAGGAGGTGTCATCCGTGTGCATATTGGTCACCAGGTAACTATATAGCATGGGGCTAAGGAAACTGGCCGCCCCAAATGCCAGCTGTCCCAATACCGAATTGAAGGCAAAATGCTTTTCCCCTCCCGCAGTCCTCAACAAGGGGTTGATCACCACCTGAAGCATGGCCATACCCACACCTATCATAAAAAGGGAAGACAATGCCACACCAAAACTTGGAATAACCGCAAATATCATCGCTCCCAAAAAGGCGATGAAAAAGGCTGCGAGCAAAACTTTTTTCTCCTTGAACCTGTCCACCAATAAGCCGGAGGGTATGGACATCACCGCATAAGCCACAAAGAAGGAGAAAGGCAAAAAGCCGGCAAGTCCAATGCTTAAGGTAAAACTATCGATGATATCCGGGATTATGGGCCCCAGGATATTGGTCAAAAAGGAGATTACAAAGAAAATGAGAATGATGAGGGCGACAATAAATAGGTCCTTTTTCATATATTAATATTTGTTTCTTAATGGGCACTTGGCCTGCCCCTGCCTTCCCCGGTCCCGTAGCTATCGGGATCGGGGAACTCGGTTCGGGAGAATCTCGGATGTTCTCCCGATAGCCCCGATAGCTATCGGGGGGACATCCCTCCTTGGGTCGTCTGTGTCATGCTCGATTTCATTGGATAGCAATGGATTTGGTGTGATTAGCAATTTGTATTTAGCGGTAAATCTTCCGATATTTTACCCGGGTCCTATATGGCCTGAACATTCATGAGATTACCCCGCTAATATACTCCAAGGAGAGATCCACC
>PXCO01000392.1 GCA_003565295.1 Cyclobacteriaceae bacterium | reverse complement strand
TTCCTGTAGATGTTTTAGAATGAGTTCCTGTGCCTTAAAATCGACCTCGGTCACCACCTGGGAAGCCTTGGAATATCCCCCCTGCTTGTCCTGTAGGTCATAGGGTTGATCTACCTGGGATTGAATCAGTTGCCCTGCTTCTATACTTGCATTAATGGCACTTTGGCAAAGTGTGGAAAGGGTGTTTCTATTGAACATTTAAACGTAATTTAGTTCTTCCAATACGGACTGTGTAAGGCGCTCGCTATAGCCATGCATCTTCCAGTGACCGGCACTCCAGCCATCCAGAAAGCGGTAGAGATCGGCCCAGGCGAAGTTGTAAAGCTCCGTCCACTCTTCCTTAACAGATTGAAAATCAAACTGCTTATCAAGTGCCAGTTCAAGTGCATCAAAATAATGCGTAAGCAATTCCTCCTCATAGTTTTCGCAGGCTTCTTCGGAAAAACAACTGCTGATAAAATAGGCGACATCCTTTATGCCACAGCCTTTTCCAACATATTGAAAATCCACGGCTGCTACCTGGTCTTCCGGGCCGAAACAAAAATTTGCCAACTTGGCATCGCCATGTACCAGGGTTTGAAAGGTAGCTTTATTGAGCCGTTGATCGATCGCCGAAGCGGCCTGCTTCAGGGGTACATGATTCATTTTCGCCCACTCATCGGGGCGGGTTTCCAGGTGCCAATACGTGCCAATATCCCAGAGGCCTTTGGGAGGTACCAGCATAAATTTGGCGTGGAAACGGGCCAGCCATGTCAGGCAATTTTTGGCAGCTGGCAAGGAAACCGTGTCGGGGGTCAGGAGTCGGGTAAAACCGAATGCCTGCAGGTCTTCCATAATAATCAGCCGCGAGCTTTCCTTTGTTTCTGCATGTAATAATTGCGGAACTTTACAATCTGGTCCCGTTATCCGCGCATAATGCTGGTACCAGTAGCTTTCCACAGCATAGGATCTGATTTTACGCTGATGGGATAAATCGGTATTCCAGCCCCTGGGGTGTTTATCGGATTCGGGTAATTGTATATGCTTGACGATAACCGACGGATACTTCCCTCCTTCTAATACATAGCGTTTAATCGAGCCATAACCGCTCCACAAAGTCTGTACATGTGCTATGTTCCTGATGGCTTTGGCATCTGTACAATGAAGAATTTGGGATTCTATGGGAAGCATGGTTGGTTTAGGATTTTATTTTTGTCGGTATGATGTAGGATTTGAAAAATAACCTGCCGGTCTTTTTTTACTTGTTAAATATACGGAAGACTATCCGTCAAAATCAAGTTGCTATGCGTTTTAAACAGGTAGCATTCCTCTGCTGGAACGACTAAAACCACCATTCATCAAAGAGATGGTCTAATCCGGTATAAATTTGGTAAGACCGATGCCGATAAATAGATCGAGGAAGGTTAAATTACCCATTCAAAATGCTGAACTCTCTCTAAATACACAACAGATCATGTCCTGTTTACAAAAATTGGCCGAATTATTTTATTTGAATTTTGGCGCTTACCAAAGGTATTGGAATTACAGCTTCCTCATCGTTTTGCTTATCAGCCTCTCCTGCGAAAATAAGCAAGAGGAATTGCCGCCTGGCGACGTAGATAATGGTGGATTAATCATCCCGGGCGGATTTGAGGCGCTGGTAGTCATCGACAGTATAGGCCCAACCCGCCACATCGCAGTCAACGGGAACAGGGACATTTATGCCAAGCTACGCTTTTCCAGAGATAAGCAGGGGGGCACTATTGGACTTCGAGATCTCAATGGGGATGGAAAAGCAGACTCCGTTGTCCGGTTTGGAGACTATGAGGATGTGGGCGGTTCTGCGGTGGGGGTTACCATCCACAATGGTTACCTTTATACCAGTACGGTAAGGCAGGTCTTGAGAAATAAACTAACCCCCGGGGAATTAGTACCCAGTAGCCGGACAGAAGTCATTCTCACCGATACGCACCCCAATGTAGCCAGAAACTGGCACACCACTAAACCTGCCGCTTTTGACGGGCAGGGGAATATGTATATCCCATTCGGATCACCTTCTGACGCGGGTCAGGATATCGAAATCTATGGTCCTACCGGCATCCCTGAAGGAAAGGGGCTGGATCCCAGTCCGGAACGGGAGATGAATGCTGGCATTTGGAAGTTTGACGCCAATAAAGAGGGCCAGGTTCAGGCAGACGGTATCAAATTTGCCACAGGGCTTAGGAGCATTGTCGGCATGACCTGGAGCCCGTTGGATGACCACCTCTATGCGGTAGTCAACGGAATAGACAATTTCCACACCCTATATCCAAAGCTATATTCATCCTGGCAGGCAGCTGTCCTACCATCCGAAACGTTGGTGAAGGTAACGGAAGGGGCTGATTTTGGCTGGCCATATGCGTATTATGACCAGTTGCAGGGAAAAAATATATTGTCGCCTGGATATGGTGGTGATGGCTATATCGTTGGCCGGGCAGCCGACTTTGACAACCCGGTGATTGGGTTCCCCGGCCACTGGGCCCCCATGGAATTGCTTTTTTACCAGGGAAACCAATTTCCAGAAAGGTACAAACAAGGGGTGTTCGTCGCCTTTCACGGTTCCACGGATCGATCTCC
>PXCO01000318.1 GCA_003565295.1 Cyclobacteriaceae bacterium | reverse complement strand
TCATGAGAGGGCGTTTTAATCCTCAGGATGGGCATCTTTATGCCTGCGGACTTTCTGCCTGGGGATCCTCTCAGCCACAATTGGGTGGGCTTTACCGCATACGGGTAACGGATCAGCCTATGCATATTCCCATTGGCATAAAATCCACTAATTCAGGGGTTACACTTACTTTTTCGGAAAGGCTGGATCCAGCAAGCGTCCAGGACGAGGCCAATTTCACCATAAAAACCTGGGACCTATTGCGATCCCGGAAATATGGCTCTGACCACTACAATGTTAAAGAGCTCACTGTTTCTAAAGCCCTATTGGAGGAGGACGGCAAGACGGTGAAGCTAGAGCTACCGGAAATACAGCCATCATGGGTGATGGAAATTGATTTTCGACTACTTGACAATAGGGGCAATGATGTAACTGGTGTGATTCAAAACACCATACATGCTTTAGGTGAAGAATTGTAAGGTGTGGACACATTCTATTGTGTTTTGGCAGCGGATCCGGTTGTGGTGCCATGCCCTTTCCGCCAAAACCCGGCTTGGTCAATCTTTGTTGCGATATAATGCGGAAAAAGCTTAATTGAGTTTGTTTTTCCATTTGCCTCCGCATTACCCCCCCAATCCCCATATTGGGGACTTTATATTTCGATTTAAAACATTCTCCCCCACCTTAGGAGGGGCCGGGGGGTGGATGCTTAACCTTAGTTGTAAAAGACCGCGGATAATGCTTGCTTAAGCCATTTTTTTTGCAAACGGCTGCTATATGAAAGAAAAATAAATACGAAGAACGGAAAAGGCAATTGATATGGCCAAAACAATATACAATTTAAAGGTAAGGGAAATAGGGTCAGATCAAACCATCGGAAAACCATTATGAGCATTGACGAACAAAGGTACCTTGTCAATCTTTCTAGCTGAATTTGAAATGGGTGCCCCAACGATGAAAAGGTGCTACGGGGATATCAACAGCTTTTGAAAAACTGCTTCTGCCCCAGCTTCTTTTCTATTTCTTTAGCGGTTTTGGTAATGGAAAGCCCTCCCAGGTTGGTACACCTCAAGGTGTTTGGAATGCTTTTACCTACCTCGTACATGGTTTCTATGACTTCATCCAAGGGAATTAGGTGGTCATAATCCGCAAGAGCCATATTTGCACAGGACAGGGAGTTGGAAGCCGCCATCACATTTTTATTGAGGCAGGGTGCCTCCACCCGGTTGCCTATTGGGTCGCAGATCATTCCCAGCGAACTTTGCAGGGCCATGGAGGCCGCAGATATACTCTGGTTCAAAGTGCCTCCGGCAAGGCTGACTATAGCTGCAGCTGCCATAGATGAACCTGATCCACATTCAGCCTGGCAACCGCCTACTTCTGCCGCAAAGGTGGAATGTGCGGCGATGAAAAGTCCGATCAATCCAGCTACCATAAGTCCTTTTGCGGTTTCTTCATCCGAAAGCCCCAGGGTATCCGCCACAGCTAATACGGCTCCGGGCATAGCACCACAAGAACCCGCAGTAGGTGCGGCTACGATCACCCCCATGGAGCTCTTTACTTCCATTATCGCAGAAACGTACATGATGATTTTATTCAGCACCATTCCGTCCACCAATTTTTTGTTTTCCAACAAGGACTTAAACTTCACGGATTGTGGGCCTAGAATACGGTCTTCGTATTCTGTGCCTTTTAACCCGCTATCTACCGCATTTCTCAAAATCCCGAGAATTTCCTTCATCTTTTCCAGCACTTCCTCTTCAGAGATATTTCCCCTTATGCTTTCATATTTCACAGCAAGTTCCCATAGCTCCAATGATTTGTTTTTATTGTACTCCAGCATTTCATCACAAGTGATAAAGGGCACTTTTTGGTCTTTTGCGGTTAATACAGGAAGAACTGGCCTTATAAGCTTAATCGAAGTGACATACTCTCGTTCCTGAAGATCGTTAATTAATGCTTCATCAGGAAAGGACAGTTGTGTCAATCCCACAAATGATTGCTCTCCCTGATATACCTCTAGATCCTTAAATTCAGATCTGCTCTTTAATTCCTGAAGTAAATTGGGGGCATCTTTAGTGAAAATAGCCGTGAAAAAGGCATCTCCGGCCATAGAAACCTTTGCGCCATCTATCTCGATCACCTCAATCATCCCTCCCCCCGTGGAAAGTGCGATTACCTGATGGCTTTCCCAAGGGTTTTTTAATGTGATTTTATAGGTGTTGGGATGCTCGGCCTGTATATCATGGATTTTGATTTCTACCTCTATCCCTGAGGCCCCCATGTGCATTTCAGAATTTGGCAGGCGTTCGTCATCAGCTTCCCAGCCCAAAAACCCCCCAAATAAGCCCATATCAGAACCCTGATCTTTATGGGTAGTGGCCAATGAACCATTTGGATCGAATTCTATAAGAACAGAAGAAATACTGCCTCCCATGAGATCATGGCAAATCCTGCCAATTCTTAAGGATGCTGCACAATGAGAACTTGATGGCCCCCTCATTACCGGGCCTACCACGTCATTAAAGATGCTTGGGTAGCTCATGTTGTTTTTTGTTTTGTTGCTTATTTAAAGGTAGAGGTAATTCGGTACTATTGTACTTTCAAATTTTATCAAAT
>PXCO01000215.1 GCA_003565295.1 Cyclobacteriaceae bacterium | reverse complement strand
TTCGTCATCAAAACTCCCGCTGTGGATGTCGCTTAGCTGCGCAATCGTATAGCCCTCAAACTCTTCGGGAAGGTTGTCAAACTCCAACTCATAGGACAGAACTTTAAAGTTATATTTCCCTTTATACATTCCGTAAAGTAAGGACAGAAACGGAATCGCACCCAATCCCAAAGCAATGGTGCTGATAAATTTCCGACGAGAAGGCAAACTATCAATCGAAGAAGTAAAGAGTTTTCTGTAAACAAACACCAAAACCCGAACGATGTCCTCACCAAACATCCACAGGATAACGCTCAATTTCAAAGCAGCAATGCTCAGGAAAAACCCAATCATATACGCCCGAAAGCCAGTTAACGACCCATGTGGGCTAGGTTGGTAAAACGAATATACCATCAAGCCCACCACAACCACTGTGATGCCCACATAAATATAAAGGCTCCACCAAAATTTAAAAAGCGTCTTGAACGCCTGGAACGCATACACTTCCAACGCCAGTAAAATGGAAATAGTGATGATCCACCGCATCTTTTTTTTGTGCAAATATAATTCTGGCAACAGCTTAACCCTCTCATTTATATAAAGTTTTAGAAGTATTTATACTGATTTTAATCCTGCTAGATGAAATGTGCAGAAGACCACTTTATATTATTCTATAACTGATGCGGATATCTGCCTCCGTGTTCCACTGAAGGAAATGATGTCACTTTTTAGCTTCGACAAAAAAATTAAATTGATCATAATTAAAGGGAGAAAATCTCAGGGCTACGCCCCTCTCTAAAATCTAATCAAGCCTATTAAGATTACAGGGCTCTGCCCCTTATCTTGCAAGGCTTAATTCAGAAAATTGAGCTCATAAGGCAGTGCTCAGAAATCTGAAGCCACCTTTAACTCACCGCAGACCTGCCTGCGTTCCACTTTGGAAAGCAGGGGCGCAGAGATCGCTAAGGATTTCCTTTTATGCTTAATCTGACTTTGTGGTTGGGATCTAAAAATTTATAGAAAAAGCGAATGGAAAGTTAGAGAACCATACAGGTATTCTTATTAAAGTGAGATAGTGTTGAAAAAAGGGCAGCGCCCCGAAATCTTCGTAACACTACTAAGTCTTATTCGCAGAAAGGGGCAGCGACCTGAAACCTTCGTAACACTACTACGGTCTACTTTTAGAGGGGCAGCGCCCTAATATCTTCGTAACGAAAAGGCACACGACGTAACAGAGGGGCATCGCCCTGAAATCTTCATCAACAAACCCTAGCTTCAGTTTTGGCTAAGCCATTATTTCAATTAAATTTACAATCAATAAATAAAATCACTTATGGCTTCCAAAAATCGACTTTTCCTTGTAGACGCATACGCGATGATATTCCGTGGGTATTACGCCCTCATCAAGAACCCTAGAATCAATTCCAAAGGCCAGGACACCTCGGCCATTATGGGATTTATGAATTCCCTTTTTGATGTCATCAAGCGTGAAAATCCAGATCACCTCGCCGTATGTTTTGATAAGGATGGAAGCAAGGAACGCCAAGAGCTTTACGAAGAGTATAAAGCCAACCGAGACGAAACGCCAAAAGTCATTAAAGAGTCCATTCCTATCATTCAAAACATTTTGAATGCCATGGAAATTCCAGTGGTGGAAATTTCAGGCATGGAAGCCGATGACATCATCGGGACCCTCGCCAAACAAGCCGAAGCCGAAGGTTACGAAGTTCATATGGTCACTCCAGATAAAGATTTTGCTCAACTGGTGACCGAGAATATATTTATGCAACGCCCAGCCAGAATGGGTAACGGCGTTGAAAAGTGGGGAATCCCCGAAGTACAAAAGAAATTTGGCGTAGAGCGGCCAGAGCAAGTCATAGATTTTCTAGGAATGATGGGAGACTCTGCCGATAATATCCCTGGATTGCCTGGTGTGGGCGAGAAAACAGCCAAAAAATTCCTGCAACAATTCGGTTCTATGGAGGCCCTTTTGGAAAACACAGACCAGCTGAAAGGTAAAATGAAAGAAAAAGTGGAAGACAACGCCGAGCTAGGTCGCCTTTCCAAGAAACTGGCCACTATCTTTACCGATTGTGATGTCCAATTTGATGCTCCCAAATACAAAGTTTCGCCTCCCGATGTAGAAAAGGTGTTGGATATTTTCAAGGATCTGGAATTTCGAAGATTGACCGAGCAGTTTGTTAAGATGTACAACAAAGGAGGAGAAGCAGCAACAGAAGAGAGCTCTGGTAATAGTTCTTCAAAAACCGCTGGTGCTGGTCAGTTTTCGCTTTTCGGAAATGATACCGATGCTTCCAACGTTGATCCAACTGACTTTGATGGCTATAAAACCCTAAAAAACACAGACCATCACTATCAATACGTAAAAGGGAAAATGTCTGTAAAACTCTTTATGGACAAGCTCATGAAACAAACTTCGGTGTGTTTTGATACGGAGACAACAAGCCTCAAAACGCTAGATGCCGAATTGGTGGGTATAGCCTTCTCCTGGGAAGCTTACAAAGGCTATTACGTCGTGTTTCCAGAAGATCAGGGTGAGTCTCAGGAACTCATAGAAACCTTAAGACCGTTTTTTGAATCTGAAGAGATTGAGAAAATTGGTCAGAACTT
>PXCO01000198.1 GCA_003565295.1 Cyclobacteriaceae bacterium | reverse complement strand
TGACCGTCTTCGACGAATGCGACAACACGCTCTCGAAGCTCTACAGGAAGTGGCTTGCCCATCTCAGACCCCCATATCTGCCCTGAAGACAGGGAATCATAGATCAGCGCTCATGGGAATCTGGAGGGTTCTGTGAGGTCGCGGGGACCACGGCGGGGTCACATATCCACTGACCGCGACCTCATTGAAGCCGGATTGAACGAACCCGCGGGCTGGTTTGCGCTATGGAGATTGTGGTGCGAGCTCAGCTCTGGGACGGTGTTTACGAGGGCGAGCGAACCGATGAATGGCAGAGAACAGTCGACTATTTGGCCCATGGCTGATCGTCAGGGATCGCGAAACTGGGGTAGTTCGCTGGCAAGTGATGTTGTGCAGCGGCCAGAACCGGGGCAGCCAAGGTTTTGGTCCATAGTGTATCGCTCCTGCTTCCATGTAAGCAGGCGGTTGGATGGATATCTGTTGTTTGTCGTGGTCGATCATGAGCTATCGTTCCGGAATGCCCATTCGGGCGGCGCCTGACCGTGGTACCATGCGGTGATCCTGACCATAGATCGGCCGCAACAAGGGCATGGCCGCGCGGCAGGGGGCGCCTTCATTGTGGGTTTGGCACAATTCTTGATCTTCTGCGTTTGCTTGGCCAGCAATACTCTGCACGCTTTGATGCGGGCAGCGCGCTGTCCGTTGGCGAGAAAGCCGAAATGGCGGATGCGGTGAAAGCCGTCTGGCAGGGTGTGGAGAAGAAAGCGACGGATGAACTCCCCGGCATCGAGGGTCATCGCCCTTGGTCGGCGACCGTGGCGATAGTCACGCCAGCGGAATGTCACCTTGCCATCTGCCATGCTGACCAGACGTGAATTGGCGATGGCGACACGGTGGGTATACCGGCTCAGATAGGCCAGCACCTGTTCCGGCCCGCCAAAGGGCGGCTTGGCATAGACCACCCAATCTTGACGACCGGCTGATGTCAAAAGCCGGGTGAAGGCCTGCGGATCGGCGACTTCAGCGGTATCACCGAAGAATTGTAATTGTCCGGAGGCAAAGGCGGCGCGCAGCGCCTGAAGAAACAGCCGACGGAACAGGCGTGACAGCACCCGGACTGGCAGGAAGAAGTTGGGGCGGCAGGCGACCCAGCGTGGGCCATCGAGAGACGGGCCACCACCCGGAACGATGCAATGGAGGTGGGGATGATAGCTCAGGGTCTGACCCCAGCTGTGCAACACCGCAATGAGACCGATCCCGGCACCGAGATGTTTGGGGTCGGCGGCAATGATGCGCAGCGTCTCGGCGGCGGTGCGGAACAGGATTGTGTAGACGAGTTTCTTGTTCTGGAAGGCTATGGAGGCAATCTCGGCCGGCAGCGTGAAGACCACGTGGAAATAAGGCACTGGCAGAAGATCGCCTGCCCGTGCCTCAAGCCAGTCGCGCGCAACCGTGCCCTGACATTTGGGACAATGTCGGTTTCGGCAGGAATTATAGGCGACACGCACCACACCGCAGGCCCGGCAGCCCTCGACATGTCCGCCAAGCGCGGCCGTCCGACACAGTTGGATCGCGGACATGACGCGTCGCTCCACGCGCCCAAGGTGACCGTCGTGAGCTTGGGTGTAAGCAGGACCATAGTGGCGGAAGATGTCCGCCACCTCCAAGCCAGCAGGCATGGGAAAGCCCTCAGCCCGGGGGCATCACTTCAAGGCTCAGGCGATCGAACGGGCTCTGCGTCGTCGTGATCGTTGTCGTGGCAACCTGCGTATAGCGCGCAGTGGTCGACAGGTTACTATGGCCAAGCAGCACCTGAATGACGCGGATATCGACGCCGCTTTCAAGAAGATGGGTCGCGAAGCTGTGCCGGAGGGTGTGGACACTGACTTTCTTGGTCAAACCCGCCGCCTTGGTCGCGGATCGACAAGCCGCGTGCAGCACCTGCACGTCGATCGGCTTGTCGCCGCGCCCCGGAAATAGCCAGGCTGAAGGTCGCGCCAGACGCCAGTAGGTTCGCAATATGCCAAGAAGCTGTGGCGATAGCATGACCGTGCGGTCTTTGGCGCCCTTGCCATGGCGGATCTGAAGCACCATCCGATCACTGTCGATATCCGCGACCTTCAAGCTGACCGCTTCCGAGGCGCGCAACCCAGCAGCGTAGGTAGTGGTCAGTGCGGCGCGCGCCTTCAGGGACGGGACCGCCTCGAGGAAGCGCACGACCTCGTCAGCGCTCAGAATGGTCGGCAACTTACGCGGCGTGCGTGCATAGGCGATCCGCTCGGGGATTTCCGCCCGGTTCAGCGTTACGCCATAGAAAAAACGCAAGGCGCAGACCGTCTGATTGAGCGCCGGCCACGAAATGCCCTGTGATACCAGATAAACCTGAAAAGCCCGGACATCCTCCAAACCCAGTTGATCCGGTGATCGGTTGAAGTGCCGGGCAAATTTGGTCACAGCGTTGAGATATGATCTCTGTGTGGCCGGCGACAGGTTGCGAAGCGTCATATCGTCGATCATACGGCGGCGCAGCGGGCTTACCGCTGATGTGGCATTGGCCATAGCATGGTCTCCTGATCAAAGGTTGGTCTCAGCAACCAAACCTTCTCATCAGGAGACCATTTCCTCCAATAACCACACCCATCCCGC
>PXCO01000105.1 GCA_003565295.1 Cyclobacteriaceae bacterium | reverse complement strand
GGCCCCTTTTTTCGCCAATTCCCCGGATTCATTGGGTCAGCGTTTGCATTTATAAGTTCAAGCTGGCCTAGACGGTAAAAATGCCTCCAGGATTCTCGGGTGGAATAAATGATAAAAACCTTGCCCCCGTTTTTAAGGACCTGAGGGCCTTCCTGTAGATCAAGTTCCCCACCGGTTTCCCAGTCTTCCAAGGGGGAAGAAAGCTTCACCCTGGGGCCATTTATGGTAAATGGGTTTTCCATGGTGGAGATATAAAGATGCTGTTTGGTTTTGTCGGTGTCCCTATTTTCTTCCCAACCTGACCAAATGGCGTAAAGTTTACCCTGGTGTTCAAAGGGGGTAAGGTCTATGGCCCATTTTACATCATCCGTGTCTTCCAGGTTATCCCCGGTATGCAGCATACCCAGGTCTTCATAAGGTCCAAAAGGATCATCCGAAGCAGCCCTCAGCACCCCTGATCGCTGATCGATAAAGGGTCCTCCGGATTTTTTTCCTGCCGTATAGTAGATATACCAACTCCCCTGAATAAAATGGATCTCAGGAGCCCATATATTGGCGCTGTTCCAGGATCCCGGTGGGGCATCCCATACTTTTTTCCACTCCCCCGGATCTGTCAAAGTGCTGGATTGGGCAATGGCTATGCCCTTGTCTTCGGACTTGCAGAAAAAATAAAAGTGTCCTTTTTGAAAAACCCAGGGATCCGCACCTTTCCAAACAGGATTGGTAAATGTACAGTCCTGGGCATAAGAAGACATAGGTAACTGTGGTAGTAAAAATAGCACATAGCCGAATAAAAGTAGGCGAAAATTTTTCATTTAGTTTTACTTTATCACCAATGTATAAAAATTCAATAATTAAACCATTCTTTTAGTTGGTTTTAACCACTTTCCTATACTATCCCTCTTAGATAAAATTTAGTTGAATGAAAGTCTAAAAAAAAAACTTGAAAGTAGATGAAAGATGGGATTAGTGTATTTTTGCATTTTTTTATTTACTTTAGAGTAAAGAAAATATTTAGTTGATTATGAAATATTTGACCTTACTCTTAGCCTTCTATGCTAGTATTACACTGAATGCTCATGGATTTAAGGAGTTAAAAAAATGTGTGATCAAAGGGGAGGTTTTTGACAGGGCTGACCAGGCATTTTTACTCCTAAAAAATGGTGATGACCCCAGAAGTGACAAAGCCGTTTCTATTCCAGTTTTGGATGGAAAGTTTATTTATGAAATGGAGTTTGAGCATGAGTTGGTTTATGAACTTATTGGAGAAGAAGAGTTTAAAAAAGGGGCATTTCGACCTATTAAATTTTTTTTGGAGGAAGGTGAAATAATAATTAATGTTTATCCCAGTGAAAATTACTCCAAAAATCAAGTTTTGGGTGGTCCATTGAATCAGGTGTTGAGCCAGGAAGAAAAGAGCTATATGGAAAAGTATGAGAAATATCTTTCATCCAACAACATTGAAATCCGGGCATTGATGGACGAAAACCGGTTTCATTCCGAGAAAATGAAGGCCTTAATCGAAAGGCTTCAGGGTACTGAGGATCCTGCCGAAAAAAGCGAAATCTTTAAAAAATTTGAAGAATTACAAGAAAACGATGAAGATAAATCCCCTGAAGCCTACCATCTTGTCCAAAAACAAAGGGAGATCAGCAAATCCATAATAAAGGAAAAGTATGATGAAATGGTTAAATCACCCTCCTTAATAGGTTATCACTATTTGGTAAGTGATCTTTATTCAGTTGATTACAGGAAGGAACTGGAAGGGATTGACTTTCCCCAAATCCAAACTCTTTTTGCTTCTAAATTTCCCGATCACCCCTATACACAGGAAAGCAAATCTCTAATTTTGGGGAAATTTAGTCTTAAAGCCGGGAGCCAATATATAGATTTCACATTACCTGACTTGGACGGGAAAATGCGTACTTTATCCGATGAAATTAAGGGGAAAATTGCACTCATCGATCTCTGGGCGCCCTGGTGTGGCCCCTGTATTCAAAAAAGTAGGGAAATGAAGCCCATTTATGATGCATACAAAGATAGTGGCTTTACGGTTGTTGGTGTGTTGGGACAGTTTAAATCCAGGGAACAGGCCCTTGACAGGTTGGTCAAGGAGGCCCATCCCTGGCTTACATTGATAGAGGAAGGAGCTAAGGAATCCATCTGGCTGCCTTATGGCATTGCTAATTCCGGGGGCAAAACATTTTTGGTGGACGAGGAGGGCTTGCTGGTGGCTTTCGATCCGAGTAAAGATGAACTCCAGGAGTTTTTGAAAAAAAGCATTCGCCGATAAAACAATCTAAAAGTTAGTTTTAACGAAAAATTTAATTAAATTTAGCATTCATAAAGCTCAAATAAACATGCGGTTATGCATTGGAATGCTAATCATGGGAGTGATCTTAGCTGGGACTTCCTGTCAAAATGACCAAGGGTCGAAGAATGAACTTCCTCAGATGGAATGGGTACTGGTGGACTCCTTGACCACTGATATTTTAAAGCCTTTAAACCTGATTGATTTTCATAAGGAAAAAGGACTTTACTTGATGTCCACCATGGGGTTGGAAGGTACTTACTATATCTTGGACAAAAAGGGTAATATCGTGGTGGAAAATTCACTTGCCGAAG
>PXCO01000216.1 GCA_003565295.1 Cyclobacteriaceae bacterium | reverse complement strand
GCTTTTCTCAAAATGGGCATACTGGCTTTTCCCATACCATGAAGGCTTAATATTTCTTTTTCGGAATATTGGGAAAGTTTTTCGAGGGTATCTATACCCAAGTATTCCACCAAGGCACTTCGGGCAGGGGAAGAAAGCAGGGAAAGGAAGCCCTCTTGGGGTTTGTTTTCTTTCGCACATTGTGGGCAAGTGGGGCAATCCGTGCTTTTATAGTACCGATGCCCCTTTTCACATATTCTTAGTGTTTTTTTATTCGCCACAGAATTGGGTGTTAGTTAGTTTCCACATATTTTTTGAAATTGTTCAAAATGGCTTGCCAGCCATCCCTCTGCATACCCACAGGATGGGTTGGGTCAGGATCAAAGTGGATATTTACATGGGTTCCCCCGTTATGTTCCTCGAAATAAATATCGGCTTTACGTCCATCCCCCATGGTATAGGCCACTTTTTCCTTTGCCCTTATTTCGTCAAATATAGCCTCGAAATCGAACCCCATACTTCCATCCCTTGCTTCCATACGGGCCAGGTATCTCCCCCCGTCTTTAAAATCGCTTTCCACTCTTGGGCAACACCAGGAATCGCTGGCAAAATTCCAGTTGACAATATGTTGAGCCTCGTTGTAATACTTCCATACTTTATCGATTCTTGCGTCTATTGCAGATGCAATGGAAATTTTCTCAGTTTTCATCTCAAGTAGGAATTTGGTTGGGGTCGCTATACATTACCTCCCACTGATGTCCGTCGGGGTCAGAAAAGGTGTCATAATACATCCAGCCATGGTCAGCAGCCTCCCGGTAGCGACTGGCTCCGTTTTCCAGGGCATTTCTTACGATTTCATCCACTTTTTCCCGGCTTTCTACTTCTATGGCAATCAATACCTGCGTACAGCTCTGATCTGCGATGGGTCTGTTGGTGAAAGTGGAGAAAAAGTCTTTTTTTAGGAGCATGGCACTGATACTGCCTTCATTAAGCATGAGGCAAAGGGCCTTGTCGTCGCAAAAATCTTCGTTGAACGAAAAGCCAAGTTTGGTCCAAAAACCACGGCTTTTGTCCAGATCTTCTACGGGTAGGTTTACATAAATTGCGTTTATCATAGTGTATTGGGTTGATTGTTTGATTGGTTTAAAATAAGTAATAGTCATAGGGGTAAGGCAAAATTTTGGAACCTAAGTCTTAATGCTTATATGTTCATTCTCCATTTTTCATTTTCAACTCCTCCTCACCAACTCCCCCTTACGCTTCACCAGGTTCTTATAATCCCACTGGATCTGCCTTGCTTTGTTCAGCCATCGTTTGAGGTCATTTTCATTGATTTCCGAAAGGTCATTGAAGAAAACAGAGGCATCTTTAAATTTTTTTCCCAACACATTCAGCCCTGCTTCCCCAAAATCAGCACCACTCCAAAACATCAGCCGTACCCCTGGTTTTTGAATGCTATACCCCACCGTAGGATTGCCCTCCAGGAACCAAACCGGGTGCCTATGCCATATTTTGTTTTCGGCTTCGGGCAAGTTTTGGTCTATTATTTGGGCCAGACGGTCACATATGGGTTTATAACCCTCGGTTTGATTGTCATTGTAAACTTGGATTTCTTGATGCATAACTGGCTGATTTTTGCTAATTTACTTGTTTTTCGGGCTTTGATAATACATACATGGTCTTACATAATAGATAATAGAAAACCGCCTGTAAAGACTTTTTGGTCAATTTGGGGTAGTTTTCCAAAATTTCTTCTTCATTCCATCCCTTGGCTAAAAGTTTTATGATTTCATCTACTGAAACCCTGGTGCCTTTAATTGTCGGCTCGCTAAATAATAACTTTTTGTCAAATACAAAATATTCTTGCCATTTCATACCTTAAAACGAATAATGTTCTATATTTTTCCCTTTAACAGTTATCCCCTTATCAGCCATGTAGTCAGTACCATTATGGTTAAGTTGTGGGACTGGTGCCTTTATTGGATACCATACTTCAACCTTATCACTTTGCAAGGAAAGGTTTTAGTATCTAAATAGTCTAATTTTAGGTTTAATTCATCTGGAAACATCCGTTTTCCACCACCCAACACCACAGGGTGCAGGTAAAGCCAGACTTGATCGACAAGGCCCAGTTTGAGGAATGTGGCTGCTAAATCAGCCCCGGCCACCTCGATCATGCCCCCAGGTTGTTGTTTAATACTTTGGATTTCCTCTGGTATCACTTCCCTGGCCAAGGTAGAGTTCCATTCTGTGGTCTTCAAGGTTTTAGAAAACACGATTTTGGGCACTTGCTTCCACACTCGCGCAAACTCTTTTTCCACGTACGGGGCATTGGAGTCCTCTTTCACCTCTGGCCAATAACCTGCCATATTTTCATATAAGCGGCGCCCGTATAGGGATAAGTCTATTTCTCCTTTTAGGTACAAGTCATTGAAATGCTGATGCAGTTCTTCGCTTGGCACCGACCAGTCCAAGCTCCCTCCGGGGCCCTCCATATAGCCATCCAGTGATACCATTTGTACATAGATTAGCTTTCTCATGACTTTTCACATAGTTCTTGGATTCTTTCTAACGCCTTGGGCCAGGTGTCTTGGAACATTCCTTTGTAATCTTCTGTGGTGTCTAGCTCCACATTCAATACCGTATGACCGTCTTT
>PXCO01000314.1 GCA_003565295.1 Cyclobacteriaceae bacterium | reverse complement strand
TTCTTGATCAAGGGTTCAAAATCCACTTCATATCCAAGTAAATTGTATTTCAGTGGTTTGCCCCAACTCTCTATTTCCAAGTTTTCAATGTACACATTCCAGTTTTCGTCAATTCCCGGCTTGAAGCTGACCTGAGGGGTAAGATCCTCCCCGAAGGGCAGGGCAGCAGAAACCACTTGGCCAAAAATCTTTTTTTCCAATTTCACTTTGCCATCTAAATGAACAGGCATGGTGATGCGCAAACGCCCTTGTTCCATGCCCTTCAGTTGTAAATTCCCGGTTTTTTCTATGTCTATATCAGAGAATAGGCCGGAAGAAATCTCAAGATTCCTTTCCGAAAACAACCTACCTTGAAGGTTGTTGTTGAGTTCTTTTTCGATTTTATCCAAAGGGATGCTGAGGGAGAGATTGACTTCCGAATGAGCCTTTGGTAGTGAAGCCGAGGGCTCTGCAAATTGGGGTTTGTCCGGGTGGATCCTTTTGCAGGAAAAAAGTAGCAGCACTAATATGGGAATTGCCCATCCTCTGCCTAATTTAAAGGAATTATGGTTCATAGGACTATAACGCAAAAACTATGGAAAAACGTCGCCTCAAAGCTGAAAAATAATTGAAAGTTGAAAATGTGACATGCTGATGAGGGACCGATTTTGGATGACGGAAGGCTAAGTTATAGATTGCAAGCCCTGGAGCCTTTCATTTGTGATTTCCCCATTCGTAATTAATTCTCACCTAATGATTTCCAAAACACCACCTCCCCACATATTTAAGGTTTTAGGCCATAAAAATAAACCGTATGAAAATCCTCTTCCATGCCAAATAACTCTTGATTTTTTAAACCTGCAATTTGGCCGCCTTCCATGCTGACCATTCCAAAAGGATGTATTTCTTTAGGAAAAGGCAAATCCACCTCCATGAGTTTAAAATCTTCGGTAAATATGGCATATTCCAAAGGCCTTTTCTCTAATAATTCATCCCTCTGCGTGGGGTCGGCAAGATTGTATTGGGAAACCAATGTTTTAGGAAGACCTTTTACATACAAAGCTAAATAATAGTTTTTCAGTTTCCCTATGAAGATTATCCCTGGTATTGAACCCAGGTTTCCATTGGCCTGAAAATACTTATCGTGTTCTGCCAATGGCACTGCTTGGTTTAAATGGGGAGCTTCTACTGGTACTTTCACCGCTTGGGTTAAACCAAGTCCATCCTCGGTCGCCCTATACACATAAAACTCAAAGGAGTTTGGAATGGCCATGGTCCAAAATGAACCATGTTGAAAGAGGTTAGGAATGGGAACCCCATGAAAATACCCTTTTTCGAAGGGGTTTTCTTTTGGAAAGGCCATAGTCCCTATTGTTGCGGTACCGCTTTTGTCCATCAGTTCCAGGATGTGGCCCCCATTCATTAAATCTTCATAATACGAAACATAATCTCTGCCATTGGCTTCATTTTCTGGCTTAGGATAAAGGTATTGGCCATTCAGCTCATACAGGGTGTTGGAAGGTCCGTACACGTAATGGAAGAATTCATAGGGAAGTTCCTGTTTGTGAAGGAGCTTTCCTTTATTATCCAACTCGTAGATGGCATCGGTAAAGATGCCGATATTGCCATTTACAAACTTTGGGTTTACGACATAGCCGGTCACAGCGCCCGGCCCTTCCCTTGGGATACTGAATTGCTCATGGATTGTCCCTTCTCTATCAAAAAGCACCACTTCATTATTCCAGTCATTAAACCCCAAAAACCATCCCGATTCGGGATCGTAATCGTTGATCATCAAATTCCCCAAATAGGCTAAGCGTAATGAATCCTGCAGCACCAGCAGGGTTGGGGTGCCAGAGGATGGGCTTCTTTGCTCCTCTGTACCTCTGCAAGAAAAAAAGTGTGAAATAAGTAAAAGACATAACAAGAAGGATATTTGATGAGACATGATCGTAGGAAAAAGCGTTTAAGATAAAAGCGAAACCTGGCTACAGTAAATTTAAATTTTGGGTAATTTATAACAATTACTATAAAAATCATGGAATATACCATGTGATTTTTGGAGGATGCCAAAGGTTGAAGGAGCTGAATTTAATGCCTGATTGATGGGCCCGGGATTATGGGGAAATGTTTCCGTTAAGAGGTGGCGTGTAGAATCGGGTATGGAACTCCGAGGATTCAAAAACCGAACCATCTGTTCACGACTTTGCCATTTCCGAGAAAGGGTGATTCTCGGTTAAATACCTATTATTTGTGCATCTGTGGCCTGAAAAATTCAAAAAGATGCCAATCCATCTATCTAGATTTTTTTGAAAAGTGAATCCACAAACTCCTTCCGGTTGAATACCTGCAAGTCGGTCACCTTTTCACCCACACCAATATATTTCACGGGAATTTTAAACTGGTCGGAAATCCCTATGACTACTCCGCCTTTGGCTGTGCCATCCAGCTTAGTGATGCCCAGGGCGGTGATTTCCGTTGCCTTGGTAAACTCCTTGGCCTGGATAAAGGCATTTTGTCCCGTTGAGCCATCAAGGACTAAAAGTATTTCATGGGGGGCATCCGGGATGAACTTTTGCATCACCCGTTTGATTTTGCTCAATTCATTCATCAGGTTCACCTTGGTGTGCAGCCTACCGGCGGTATCCCCGATCACCACATCGGCTTTGCTGTCCACCCCTTTTTTCACGGCATCAAAGGCTACGGATGCGGGGTCGGTATT
>PXCO01000382.1 GCA_003565295.1 Cyclobacteriaceae bacterium | reverse complement strand
GGTTCTTCCATTTTTGAAGTGGGTTACCGGAGAGGTGTCCTCAAACTGACCATGGTTACAGCGTTCGGGGTCAAAAGCATTGCCCCAGGGGTATTGGGTCTCAGAGATGCCATTTTGAGCCGCCCATTGCCACTCTGTCTCTGTAGGAAGGCGCTTGCCTGCCCATGCTGCATAAGCCCTGGCGTCCTCTAAGGAAACAAATATCACAGGGTGCTCCTCCTTTCCCTTGGGAATATCCCCATTTTCCCAATGGGCCAGAAATTGATGTTTTACCTTTGGCACATAGCCACTCTCTTCCAAAAAAAGCTTAAACTCCGCATTGGTCACCAGGGTCTTGTCCATCGCAAAAGGAGAGAGTTGCTGTCTCACTCTGCCTTCTACAGTTTCATGCAACTGATTGTTCACAAAGGTATGGTCCACCACCCCCTCTATGGGATAAAACCCACATTCCCTTCTTCTAAAACTAACCTTGAAAGTGATGGAATCCTCCGGCACCCCAAGGATGGCCATGGTTTCTGGTAGCTGCTCAGGGTTATACCGTTCCGTAGACGAAAAAGGTTTCCAATAATGTTCAGGAAGAGTATGGGTAGTGCTAAAATCTGCTTCAGCATACCTTTCGCTTTGCTTTTCCAAAAACAGGAGCCATTCATCCGTTAATTCAGGTTCGGGAATTGCCAAAAAACAACCCAACTCCCTTGGAAACAGGGAAAGATGTAAGTGAATTTTATCCTCATGGTGGCTGGTAGTTACTTCCTCCCCTTTAATCAGGTCAAAATACCTCATCCCTTTATGTACGTCCAATTTCAGAAAAGGCCCTTTGGCCATTTGCTCTTGTCGGTTCACAATGGTCCAAAGCTTTTGCTCCCCCAATTCCCATCGTGAAGCATATACCCTGTTTAGGTGTGTCTCTACCAGTGGTGTCCAGTCCCCTTCCGAAAAAAAAGAATGGAAATACCGCTGAAGGGGCAGCATGCTTCTCAAGAGAGTTTTATCCCTAGGGTTAAGTGGGTTTACGGTACCAAACACATTCTCCCAAATCACCATTCCACTGCCGTTCATCCAGGCATTTTGGATTACTGCAGATTGCTCATGACTCCATCTGGACAGGCGGTAGAGCATATGCCTTTGCTCCAGCCAACGGTTCCTGATCAATGGCGGTACCTCGAGGAATTCTTTGTACTTGTCCTCCATGGACCATCCAATCTCCAGCCAGGATTGGTGGATTTCCTGTAACTCTTTGGGAGAAGTGGCGATTTCCGATTGAAGAATCACTCCCGGACTGGCCTTTTTTAATTGGTCCAAAAATCCTTCTACGCTGGTGATGGTATCCAAAAAAATACCGTCTGCACCTGTCTCCTTCACCAGTTTGATCAGTTCTTCCTCATCATTTTTCCCATTGAGCCGACCAATATTATCCCAGGGATTATAAGCAATAAAGAGCCGTTTACCCATTCTATGAAGCTGTGCGGCCAGTTCTCTCAATCCCTCTGTCCCGTCGGGGAGGTTCCGGTAAAACTCAAATTGATCCCTGTTGTCAAAACCCAACTGGGGATAGGTAGGCCAAAGCAATACAATGTCTACCCCTCCGAAGTTAGCTTCATAACTCTCCAGGTATTCTTCTATTTGATAATTCCAATCCTCATCGTAAAGGTTTTGGTCGAAGGCGATAAGGAATAGCATGGAATAAGCCTTAGAGGCCCATTTATAATTGGGATCCTTATAAATAGCATCACTGTATTCCAGTTCCCGGAGGGTTTCCTCCTTCCATCCCTTCAGCTTTTTGCCCCATTCCTTCCACTCCAGGGGAGAGGAAGGTGCTTCAATGATTTGGCCAAAGGCCATCTTATCATCAGTATCCACCTGTGCCATCAGGGGAATTTTCAACATGGGTACAAGTAGGAATAGAATAGTGCATTGCAGAAAATGGCGGAGACATAGTGAAAACATGTCGAAAGAAGCGTTTCTTGAAATATAGTTGAAAACAGACACATTTCAAACCGGATTAGGATCAGGTACTTGCAAGGGTAGACAGAAAAATAGCCATTTTACCGTTTTAAGGTCTGTAAAGGAAAAAGTCTGAGGTACTATTGGGCTAAGCTTGTCATTGAAAAGTATTAAACCCTTCCAGGGTTTAACCATTATTAACCAGGGGAGTAGCAAAAGCGAAACCCCTGGTAGAAACAATAATACTCTTTTAAGTGTATTGGCAGCGAGGATGGTGGTCCTTCTATACCTTACCTGCCAAAACCCGGTTCGGATGATCTTTGCTTATTCCTTTCTCGGTGTCGTATCTACTAAACCTTCTATCAGAAGTAAACGTGAGAAACGTAGTCTTTATAAAGCCATTTGCGATGGCAAACTGCCTACCTGATTTGAAGGGAATTCGCTAAATGATTTACTTTGATTAAATGATGGGATTTGCATCCGATTATTTTCCTCCCAGACGATGAACTGTTTATATCGTTCGCTCCTAGATGGAATGTGCCCGTAATATGGGATTAGAGAATATCTGAGAGGTGGGTGATAAATACCCTGGAGGTTTTAAACGAAAAAAGCCGGGTCCTTAACTACCCGGCTTTTCAGTAGATCACGTATGTAAACGGATTACTCCGCTATTACTTCGAATTTCACTTGTGTCTTCACATCGCGGTGAAGATCTACCTCGGCCTCAAACTCACCAGCGGTAGAAACGGGTTGACTAATGGCAATCTTTTTCCTGTCTACCTCAATGCCTTTTTCGGCCAGGGCATCAGAAATCTGCAAAGTGGTGACCTTGCCAAAGATCTTACCGGAATCACCGATTTTAGCTTTTATTTGAAGTTTAATGCCTTGAATCTTCTCGGCGATTGCTTCTGCTTCAGTCTTGATTTTCTCAGCCTTGTGGGCTGCTTGTTTTACATTCTCTTGAAGGATTTTTTTATTGGAGGTGGTAGCCAAAACGGCAAACCCCTGAGGGATAAGATAGTTCCTGCCATAACCCGGCTTCACATCCACCAGGTCATTTTTGTAGCCCAATCCCTTTATATCTGTTTTTAAGATGACTTCCATTTGATGATTACAATTTAAGATAATTGAACAAAGAACAGGGTGAATTACTTCAACCCGTCAGCCACATAAGGCAATAAAGCCAAATGCCTGGCCTTTTTGATGGCCTGAGCGACTTTCCGCTGAAATTTTGCAGAGTTCCCGGTCAATCTCCTGGGAAGGATTTTTCCTTGCTCGTTGACAAACTTCAAAAGGAAATTGGGATCCTTGTAATCTATATACTTAATGCCAAGTTTCTTGAACCGGCAATACTTCTTTTTATTCTGCTCTCTGTTGATGGGTTCGTTTCTCAGTGTCATTTTGCTGGCTCCTCCTTAGCTTCGGATTTTTTGTTAAATTCACCTTTTCTCCTTCTTTCTGCATAAGTTACAGCATGCTTGTCTAGTACTGTGGTAAGGAATCTGAGAACTTTTTCATCTCTTCGGTATTCCACTTCCAGCTTTTTGATCATCGTCGGCTCCGCGTTGAATTCAACCAACACATAGAACCCTGTGGATTTCTTTTGAATCGGGTAAGCCATTTTCTTTAGGCCCCAATTCTCCACATTCACAATTTCTGCCCCCTCTTCTTTCAACAAGTTCACGAACTTGTCCACGGTATCCTTCATCTGAACTTCAGACAAAACGGGAGTAAGGATGAATACCGTCTCGTAATTTTTTTGGAACATTTTTTTGTATTTTTAATACGTATGGAAAATGAGAGTGCAAAAATAGGCTGGAAGGGGATAAAAACCAAAATTATTCCCTTTTATTATTTCACCTCAAAGTTGTTGTTCCCGATTTCCACTCCGTCGGCAAATACCCTTACCTTATAATTACCTTTTGTGTAATCAGACCCTTTCTCGTAATAATAGGTCAGTTTTTGTTGGGTGTTGTCAAAAACGATATCCTGTCTGGAGGTAAAAAACTCCTCTCTGCCCTCCAGGTTGAATGTGCCCGAGCCCTTGGCAATATCAAAGATTACCTGATCATTAGGGTCTAACACCTGTACGTATATTTCCCGTGCCCCTAAGGGCGCCACACTATTCTCAGCTAAATTAAAGGAAATTTTAAGTTTCTCAAGTTGTCTGTTCCGAAACTCACCCACTCTTTCCCTACCGCGGGCATTTACTGCGGCCACTTCAATGTTTTCAGCTTTAAGTCTGGAGGCAACATTTACTTTCTCCTCCAGTTCTTCTGCCCTGCGGTTGAGTTTCACCACCTCTTCTTCAATCTGGGCCTTGGAAGACTTGAGGTCTTTGTTCTCCGCAAAAAGCTGTTCATTTAATTCCCTAAGCCTCACTATATCCTCATCTTTTTGCCGCAGCATTTCGCCGTAGCCATCTATTTGGCGGTTTAATTTGGCGATTTCCTCTGCAGAGCGGGTGCGTTCTGAGTTTCTTTCCTTAATAAGTTCATCTTTGATCTGAACCAACGAGTCCACTTCTCCCCCTAACCTTTCAATCTCTTTGATCCTCAAGTCAAGTTGAAAAGTCATGGAATCAATCCTGGCATTCAATGAGCTCGTCTCCTCTGTGAGGATCAGGATTTCTTCACTTTTCATGCTTTTTTCCTTATGGTCAAAAAATAACCTGACTCCACTGATGAGCACCATAATTACCAGCACAATAATCAAAATGTTTTTCCCTTGCTCCTGCCTGTTTTCTTTGTTAGCGTTTTGCTCACCCATTTTGAAAATGAATTATCTATCTTTGAAACGAATTACAACCTCTTTACATACAAAATGACCCGACCTTTTGACGAAAACTACTGGACCAACAGATATCATGAAAAGCTCACCGGCTGGGACATTGGATTTGTTTCTCCTCCCATCAAGCAATATCTAGACCAAATCTCCGAAAAATCCAAAACTATTTTAATCCCGGGTGCCGGCAATGCCTACGAAGCAGCTTATGCTTACGAAATCGGGTTCAAAAATATTCATATTCTTGATTTTTCAAGGATTCCCATAGGAAAATTTCTCAACCGTCACCCCGAATTCCCCTCCTCCCAAGCGCATGTGGAAGACTTTTTTTCCCATCAGGGAAATTATGACCTGATCTTGGAACAAACCTTCTTTTGCGCCTTACACCCCAGTCTACGGCAATCCTATGTGGAAAAAACCCACAGTCTGCTTAAAAAAGGGGGCAAATTGGCGGGGGTGCTATTTGATTATTATTTCCCTTCAGACGGCCCTCCTTTTGGCGGGGACAGGGCTTCCTATTTGCATTATTTTGAGAAGTCGTTTGAAGTGGTCACCATGCAGCCCTGTTATAACTCCATCCCTGAAAGAACCGGCATGGAACTGTTTTTTGTGGTGAAAAAAATCCGATAAGCTTCTTAGTGGTCCAGGTTTAGCTTTTCCAAAAGTTGCTTAGCCTTCCCTTTATAAGCAGCAAATTGCTCATTCCAAGTGGTCCCGGAACTGCTTGACTCCCCAGCATAGGACCAATACCCCTTTTCAGCAACTTCCTCCTTTCGGCCCTCCTCAAGGTTGACTCGCTCAAAGCTCATTACGATAAGCAGTGACAAAAAGATATCAGGAACAAATAGCCAAATCCTTTTCATGGTTAAAATCATGGTTTGTTTATACCTGTACGAATCGTCTGCAAATTACGTCCCAAAAAACGCTATTTTTATAAAAAAATTTCCAATTACCTGTACCCCGCAGTAACTTATGCCCCAAAAGCAATAGACACCAAGGTAACATGGAAAGCAACAATCAAAGAAGGGGATTCCTTAAATCAAGTATAAAGGCAGGGCTAGGTATCTACATTGTGCCTAGTCATGTAGTCAGCGGTCTGGGCCATACTCCCCCAAGCGACAAACTCAACATTGCCGGTATAGGCGTGGGCGGCAAAGGACGACCAAACTTAAGGGCCATGAACAGTGAGAACATTGTGGCCCTTTGTGATGTGGACTGGAAGACTTCCAAGGGCTGTTTTGAGGAGTTTCCAAAGGCTAAGCGCTACAAGGATTGGAGGGTTTTATTCGATGAAATGCATTCGGATATCGACGCAGTGATGATTGCCACAGCAGATCATACCCACGCCTCAATAGCTGCCCATGCCATGACCCTTGGCAAACATGTGTATTGCCAAAAGCCCCTTACCCACTCTATCTATGAATCCAGGCTACTTACCAAGCTGGCTCAACAATACCCCGTGGCCACCCAAATGGGGAATCAGGGTAATTCGGGCATTGATGTAAAGGAGGTATGTGAATGGATTTGGAACGGGGAAATAGGCGAGGTAAAGGAAGTTCATGCCTGGACGGACAGACCCATATGGCCGCAGGGTCTGGAAAGACCTTCCGATGCCATGCAAGTGCCAAGTCACATGGATTGGGACTTGTTCCTAGGACCGGCACCCTATCGCCCTTTTCACGAAATCTACACCCCCTGGAACTGGAGGGGATGGTGGGATTTTGGGACGGGTTCTTTCGGCGATATGGCTTGCCATGTATTAGACCCGGTTTATTCTGCGCTTAAACTTCGGTACCCCACGAGGATAGAAGGTAATTCTTCCCCCTTCAATACAGAGAGTGCCCCTCAGTCAGAACAGGTGAAGTTTCATTTTCCTGCCAGACACCGTATGGAAAAAATCGAACTTCCAGAGGTGGACATTTTTTGGTATGACGGTGGGCTTTTGCCTTATCGGCCAGAACTATTGCCGGAAGGCGTAAACATGATGGCAGACGGCTTGGGAGGCTGTATTTTTGTGGGCAGTAAGGATACCCTGTATTGCAACTGTGGAGGGGTAGGCAGACGGCTGCTCTCCGGTAGGGAACCAGAAATAAAACCCTCTTTAAGAAGAATACCCGATGCAAAAGGATATAAAGACGGGCCTCATGAGCAGGACTGGATACGCGCATGCAAAGAAAACCCGGGAAACAGAACAGCTCCAAGCTCCCATTTTGGAATCTCAGGCCCCTTCAACGAAATGGTGCTTCTAGGTGTATTGGCGGTGAGGCTTCAGGGTTTGCACAAAACCTTGCATTGGGATGGAGAAAACATGGCCTTTACCAACATTAATGAGAACGATCATATAAAGATACTTGAGAGTGACAACTTTAAAATCGAAGCCGGTAGGCCTTCCTTTAAAAAGACTACGGTAGAATTAAATGCCCTGGATACGGCAAAAGAATATATAAAGCATACGTATAGAAAAGGATGGGATTTACCTGGCATGCCCACCTAACGGACATAAAAAAGCCCCGCTTAAGGGGGCGGGGCTTTTACTATTGTCACGTTAGGAATAGATTGACAGTCGGGTTCCTGCAGAGTAATTTCTTGTGTACTGCGGATATCCGCGAAATCTGTGGGAGATATTTGTCCTTTGTTTGGTTAACAAAACAACAGGTCATTTCTGATTTTTCTCGTGGTTTTCTTTAATAATTCTCCTCAGAATCTTGCCCACATTTGATTTTGGGAGTTCATCCACAAAATACACTTCCTTGGGAATTTTATAATTAGTAAGGTTTTCTCGTGCATGGGCGATGATTTCCTCTGCTGTGACAGAGCGACCGCTTGCAACTACGTAGGCAACCACTTTTTCGGTGGATTTTTCGTCCGGTATCCCAATCACCCCTACTTCATTCACCTTATCGTGACTGGCAATAGCATCTTCCACCTCGTTGGGGTAAACATTAAACCCGGACACCAGAATCATTTCCTTTTTCCTATCCACGATTTTAAAGAAACCATCTTTGTCCATGGTAGCTATGTCCCCGGTTTTAAGCCAATCTCCAATCAGGACTTGTTCAGTTTCGTCAGGCCGGTTCCAATATCCCCGCATCACTTGGGGGCCTTTTACACAAAGCTCCCCCTTTTCTCCCAAAGCCACTTCATTGCCATCATCATCCACAATCTTACATTCGGTATTGGGTAAGGGCAGGCCAATGGTCCCAATCCTTTCGGTGCCGTCTATAGGGTTACATGTAGCCACTGGAGAGGTTTCGGTTAACCCATATCCCTCCGCAAGTGTTGTCCCGGTGACCTTATGCCACTTCTGTGCTACTGCTTTTTGTACTGCCATTCCCCCTCCCACCGCTATTTTCAAGGATGAAAAATCCAAAGCCCTAAAAGCCTCTTGGTTCAATAGCCCATTGAATAGGGTGTTTACGCCAGTGAAAACAGAAAAGGGATGTTTCTTTAATTCCTTACAAAAGGCCGGCATATCCCTGGGGTTGGTAATCAACACATTGTGAGCCCCTATCTTTAGCATGGCCAGGCAATTCACCGTTAATGCAAATATATGGTAGAGGGGTAGTGCCGTTATAACGGTCTCCTCGTTTTCTTTCAATTTGGGCTTCATCCAGCCGGATATTTGCTGCATGTTGGCCACAATATTGCCATGGGTAAGTTCGGCACCTTTGGACACGCCGGTGGTTCCTCCTGTATATTGAAGAAATGCCAGATCTTCCCTCTTCAGGATTTCTCTCTCAAAGCTTAGGGAGGCACCACGGCTTAGAGCATCCTTAAAGGTCAAAGCTCCAGGTAAAGAATAAGCGGGGACCATTTTCTTGATGTATTTCACCACAAAATTTACTATTCCCCCCTTTAATCCACCCAATAAATCACCGATTTGTGTGACGATAATATGTTTTGCGGGTATCTCTTTTCGTATTTTTTCCAGATTGCTGGCAAAATTAGACAAGATGACCACAGCATCCACTCCGGCATCCGTGAATTGATGCTTCATTTCCTTTGGGGTATAGAGCGGATTGGTATTGGCCACAATCAACCCTGCCCGCAAAGCACCAAACATGGCCACAGGGTATTGCAATAGATTGGGCATTTGGATGGCGATGCGGTCACCTTTCTTCATCTTGAGCTCTTTTTGCAGATAGGCCGCAAAGTTTTTGGATAAGGTGTCCAACTCGTTAAAGGTAATGGTCTTACCCATACATTCGTAGGCGATGCCATCACCGAATTTTTTGATGCTCTCTTCAAAGAGGTCCACCACACTGTCGTAAGCTGTGACATCCACAGTCTTGGGTACAGATTCGGGATAAAACTTTAACCATGGGAAATCTTGCATAGGAATTATTTTGAGTTAGGATGTGTAAATGATTAAACCTGTTGCTACTAATATATTCATTCTGGAAACCAATCTGAAATCCGATCAATTATTTTTCAACTAAACTTAAGTTTCAATATCTTTTACGAAGAAATTCCGTTTGAGTAGCACGACAATTGATATAAATTTGGAAATTGTTGTTGTAATCATTTGCAAACACCCATGCACGTCAAATTCTCCCTATGGATGTTGGCCTTGGTAGTCCTTGGTCATGTCCCCTTGCGCGCTCAGCAGCAAGATTCCTTGGTGGTAACCCTGGAAAACACCCTCAAAGAAAGCCTTCTCAAAAGCATAGAGCAAAAAACCGATTCCCTGAACCAGGGGCTCGGCACCAAACTTTCAGATTTAGACCTGAAAATCCAGCTTTTGGACCAGTCCCTGGAACAAACCACCAACGAAAGGTTAATCCTGGAAAAGCTGGTGGAAAGGGTAAAGCTCATTGAGGATTTCCAGCAAGCTGAAAAGGAATCCGAACTCAATATTTACAAGGGCAATTATCAATCGGCCATCATCAACCTGGTGTCCATGGAAAGAGAGCTTAAACCCCTTCTACTTTTTAATTCCACCAGGGAGTTTTTCACCACTTTAAATGATGTGGGGAACCCCACTAAATACCCTGGGTTCAACGAGTGGTATTCAGGGTTTACATCCTATGTGAACGAAAACAAGGAGAGTAATTCTACCATGGGCGTGGTATCAAACTTAATGAACCTCACCGGGAACTTATCCGCAGGAACCCCGATTTTTGGCACCTTTAGTCAGGCACTTTTTTTGGGGATGTCAAATTATGTGGATAATTTAGGCGGCAGTAGAAAAACCCAGGACCTGCGCGACCGAAGTCAACGTATGTTCGAGCTGGTTACGGAACTAGGGCAGTTTACCAATGACAAGGATCTGGTGGAAACCGAATGGGAGGCGATCAATGTGGAATTGGAGGAGCTGAAAAAGCTCTACGAAAGTAACCTGGAAAAAAACCTGGGCATACTGGGCATCAAGAGATCAACATTCGACACGAGGTTTACCTTTGAAAACGATGCCAATAAAAGGTATCAATATATGAATGAACTGACAGAGGTCATTTCTGAAAAAGTAAGGGAGGAGCGGGTGCAAAATCCCAAAAACTGGAAAAACACCTTTTATTATGAAATGGCCGAAATCCAATCCTTGAAGGTACGGTTTGGCAGCATCACCTTCAGAATCAGCGAAAACATCAATAAATACGGAGGCCTTATAGAAAAGTACAAAAAAAGTAGACATTTGGGAAGCAGGATGAATGATTTGGAGAATAAGCTCAACAACCTTCAGAATTCATTTGATAAGACCTTTAACCCTCTTGCTTACATCAATTCGGCAAACAAAATGTACAAAGTTTACTAAAAAATAAATTCAATAATCCCCATGGCTCAAGTGGAGTTTGGGCTATGGTTTATTCACATGTATAGATTTCTTGCAGGGGTATTACTTACCCTAATTTTAGCTATCAGTATTTTTTTCCTTCTCCAAAGAAAGGAGGAAAAGGAGGAGCTAAGGCTCAATTCGGCGATGATCCAGCAGCAGATCAATCAGGTGGGAAAGCTGGTGGTGACTGAGGGCAACTTTTCCCAAATCGTAAGTTACCGCAACACCCGAAGGAACTACCTGGATATTTTTGCTGCCAATAAAAAAGCCCTGGTTGTGGTGAACGCCAAGGTCACAGTGGGGTACGACCTCAGAGAAATCAAAACTGAAATCGACGAGGCCAATAAAACTGTACGCCTGGTCCACATACCACCACCGGAAATTAATATCTACCCGGATATAGAGTACTATGATGTTACACAAGATTACTTCAATAAATTTGGAGCTGAGGATTACAATAAAATTAAAAACAGGGTAAACCAAATGATGGAGGAAAAGATCAAGCAGTCCAACCTGGAGAGCAATGCCAAGGAGAGATTGTTGAGTGAATTGGCAAAAATTTATATCCTCACCCAATCCATGGGGTGGACCCTTACCTATGAAGAGTCCATCATAGAAAGCATGGATGACTTAGACCGGTTTCAATTTTAAGTATATCATTATTAATACCACCTTTATGAATAGAAGAATATTGTTCATTGCATTCGCCTTTTTTTGTTTTACCCTTTCCCTCTTTGCCCAAGAAGAAAAAGGGGTCAGCATCATCCCTTACCCCAAAAGTGTGCAGCTGGGTGAGGGGAAATTTATACTATCCCCTCACACTCCTGTTTATACACCTTCCCGAAACGGCAGACTTTCGCTGGAACTATTCAACAACTTCTTTCAAGAAAGATATGGGTATGGACTTAAATCCACCATGGCAACACCTGAGAGCCCCTATATTCACCTAGAAGAAGAGGTACTGAATGGAAATGAAGAGGCCTACGAATTGTCCGTCCATGAAGACAGGGTGAACATAAAAGGCGGCAAACCAGGGTTGTTCTATGGTCTGCAGTCCCTATTGCAATTAGTAGAGCAGGGGCAAGAAGGGCTAATCCTTCCTGTCTTGGAAATTGCAGATGAGCCCGCTTTTGGTTACAGGGGCATTATGTTGGATGTGGCCAGGCATTACTTCCCCACCGAGCAAATCAAGAAAATCATTGACCTTATGGGGCATTATAAATTCAATCGTCTGCATTGGCACCTTACCGAGGACCAGGGCTGGAGGCTAGAAATAAAAAAATACCCTAAACTCACCAGTTTTAGTGCCTGGAGGGATTCCACTATCATCGGTCAATATTATGATTTTGACCCTTTTATATATGATGGCAAAAAACATGGGGGTTACTATACCCAAGAGGAGGCCAGGGAAATCGTGCGATACGCTGCGGATAGAAACATTACCGTGATTCCTGAAATCGAGTTACCCGGGCACAGCTCAGCAGTGCTGGCGGCCTATCCTGAACTGGGAAGTTTTGAGGTAAAGGACGGAAAAGCGGTTCCAGGAACCATTGAGGCCACTAACGAGAAGGGGGAACCATATGACAATACCAT
>PXCO01000273.1 GCA_003565295.1 Cyclobacteriaceae bacterium | reverse complement strand
TTGGCCAGGCCAAGGAAATTCCCGCCCAAATCCAGATGAAATAAATCCGGATGATTTTTGAATTTGGAATAGAGATCTGCCACGCTTTTGCTTTGGCCAAACCCCACGTGAGTCAAGGCAGTGAGCATCAGGATTATTAATGTTGTCTTCATAAAGCTATTCTTTTTGTTTTTCTTTGTTGTATTCCTGCATGCCCGGGATGTTGGTTTTGTCCGCCAGGGTATTGAGGTCCTCATAGGTAAAGCTCCCCAAGAGGCTGAGAAGGGTGAAGCTATCTTTGGAGCCTGTGAGCATTAAGAATTCACGGATCCGGCCGTTTTCTTCCCGCACCATGAACTTCACCGTGGAATCTTTGTCCTTCACATCCATCAATTCCTCGTATCTGTTCCTCTCAAGAGTGTTCATGGCATCGCGATAAAGTTCAGTGCCATCCACCTTTTCCCCGCTTAGGATCCGGATACCGTTCACTTTGCTGATCAATTCTCCCAGTTTTTGTGCCTCTTCGTCCTGTATATCTCCCGCGGATTTTAGAAAACCACCGGCCATTTTCATCATTTTTGGACTGATGTACACACGCGAAAAGCGTTCATCTTCCAGATGGGAGGAAAAGAAGGTGGAAATGGCGTCGTCTTGGGCATAAAGGGAAGTTATGCCCGTCGCCATGCTAATGCACCAAATGATTATGCTGATCTTATTCATGATGTTTTTCGATTAAAGGGAATACTTCATTGGGCTTGTTCAGGTGCCTGAACTCCTCCATGATACTTAGTTCTTTAGTGCCTTTTTCCATATTTTCCTGAATCATTGAAAATGCCTGCATTACCTGTTCGAAGGCTTTCCTTTCGGCAGTGGTCTGTACATGTTGATAGGTTATCCAGGATAGGGTGAGAAAGGCAATAAGCAAGGCCGCCCATCTGGCCCAGGTATGAATAGGTTTCCGTTTGTGCTTAGGGTGGACAAGGCCAGGATTGTCCAAGTTAGATAATTCCTGAAAACCCAGAAACAGTCTCCTTTCAGGGGAAGGGTCGTCCGATACGCTCAAGATTTGCCTGAGCTCTTTCTCCTCTTCCAGGCTGCTTTCTCCTTTCCAATATTTCCCCAACAGTTCATCTCTTCGGTTTTTCATGATGGTAGTTCATTAGGTGAGCTTTTAACTTTTTCCGCGCCCGGTGAAGGTTTACCTTCACTTGTTCCAAGGGGAGGCAAAGGAACTCCGCTATTTCCTCATAGGTTAGTCCCTCTATCTCCCTAAGATGGAAGACATCTCTTTGTTTTTCCGGTAGATTTTGCAAAAAGGCTAATGCCCTAGATAGGTACACTGAATAGTCTTCAGTTTCTTGTGGTGTAACTATGCTATCTTCTACATCCCCAAATTGCATTTTTTTCACATGTTTGAAATGCTTTAGGGATTCGGTTTTGAGACATTTCACCATCCATCCGGTGGGGTTGTCCATGTTTTGAAGCGATAAGCGTCTTTCCCATGCTTTGGAAAGGACTTCCTGGACCGCATCCTGAGCTGCTGCTTTATCCTTTGTCCAGCTATATGCCAGACGGTAAAGTTTGTTCCTCAGTGGCCATATGTTCGCTTCAAAAAAAGACATCATCCATGAAGATGAGCATTGAGAAAGCAAAAAGTTACAGATATGCCAAAAAAATTTTATATCTCCGGTTCCTGCTGGCTAAGACAATGAAAGGAACCCAGCCCCCAAATGATGTCCCAACTGTCTATGCCTACCACCTGTCTGTTTGGAAAGCAAGTTCCGAGTATTTCTAAGGCCTTTGCGTCATTTTTATCCCTGAAGGTAGGCACGATCACGGCATGATTGCATATATAAAAATTCGCATAGGAAGCTGGTAGCCGCATGTCTTCGTAAATGACAGGGTTTGGCATGGGTAATTCTACGATGTTCAACTGTTTGCCAGAAAGCAATCTCATGTCTTTCAATGCCCTAAGGTTATCTTGTAAGGGCTGATAATTTTCATCTTTGGGATCCGTTTCCACTACCGTTACTACGGTATCCGCATTTACAAACCTGGTGAGGTCATCGATGTGCCCATCCGTATCATCACCCACTATACCGTCCTTGAGCCAAAGTATTTGGGATATCCCGTAGTATTCACATAAATAGTTTTCAATGCTCTTTTTTTTCAAGTGGGGATTCCTGTTTGGGTTGAGCAGGCAAGATTCTGTTGTGAGGATTGTTCCCTGCCCATTAAAATCAACAGAACCCCCTTCCATGATGATTTTGGGTTGGAAACAGGGGATGTCAAGGTATTTTGCCACCTGTACAGGAATTTCATTGTCCAGGTCATAGGGAGGGTATTTATTGCCCCAGGCATTGTACATCCAGTTGACCACCGCTTTTTTTGGGCTTCCGTTGGGGTTTATCACAAATGCGGGACCATGGTCTCTGGACCAAGCGTCATTGGTGGGGAAAAAGTGGAATTGTATCCTTTCCAGTTGCACCCCTGCTTGGGAAAGATGGTTGAGGGCAAAGGATTTCATCTGTTCATCTTTCACGTTGATATGAACCATCTCACCTTTGGCCACCCATTTTACAAATTCTGCATAGGGTGAGAAAATGCTAGCTATTTTTCCAGGCCATGAAGCCTCTTTATGTGGCCAGCTCAACCAGGTGGCAGTGTGAGGTCCAAATTCTGCGGGAAAGCGATAACCTAAGCTGAGGGGGGTATTGATTTTTTCAATTTCACGAATGGTCTTCATCAAGCAGCCGTTTGAGAATAGGGGAATAGGAATCTATGCGTCTGTCCCTGAGAAAGGGCCAGTGGGTACGGTACCTGTCTGACTGGGTAAGGTCTATGGGAACCACCTTCACTTCTTCATTTTGATGATCGGCTTGGTAAATCACTTTGCCAAAGGCATTGGTGACGAAAGATCCTCCCCAAAAATTCATTTCTCCCTCTGCCCCAACTCGGTTCACAGAAATCACAGGAATGCCATTGGCGACGGAATGGGAGCGCTGTATGGTTTGCCAGGCCTGGTATTGTTCTCCATTGGTATCGGCATCCTGATCCTTGTGCCAACCTATTGCGGTGGGATAGAAGAGCATTTCAGCTCCCATCATCGCAGTGATCCTTGCGGCCTCCGGATACCATTGGTCCCAACAGATCAACACCCCGATTTTGCCGAATTTTGTGGAAAATACTTTATACCCCATATCCCCTGGGGTAAAATAAAATTTCTCGTAATAGCCGGGGTCATCCGGGATATGCATTTTGCGGTATTTACCCAAATAGCTGCCATCTGCGTCTATTACTGCAGTAGTATTGTGGTACAGCCCTTCGGCTCTTTTTTCAAACAAGGAGGCGATAATCACTACACCCAATTCTTTGGATAGGGCAGTAAGCATATCTGTGGAGGGGCCTGGTACTTTTTCTGCCAGAGAAAAATTTGTATAATCCTCCACGTCACAGAAATAAAGGGATTTAAAAAGTTCCTGTAAACAAATAATATGAGCCCCATCTTCGGCTGCCTGTCGGATACCCTCTTGGGCTTTGAGCAGATTTTTCTCCAGATCGTTAGAACAGGCATGTTGAATAATGCCAATATTGATGGTTCTGTTTTTCACGGGCATTTACTTATTTATCAATTGAACATCATTTTGGTGCTGGAAATCTAGGTAAAAATATCGGAAATCTATGTAGGTTTATTGGAATTGGTGTTTGTTTTAGGTAACCTAACTATTCCCTCCTCAATACATTTAGGTGTTTTGTGCCGGGGCATTAATTCTTGCCAGTACCACAATCTGGCCATTTTGGGGGATTTCCTGAAAAGATAACACATGAAGTGCAGGAAGTTTAGGGGCGAGGGCATCTTGTAAGAAAAACCGCAGTTCTGGACTTACCAAGAGCAGGTAGTTGGTGCGTTTAGGATCAAATCGGATAATTTCAAATGCAAGGTGCTCCCTGAGGGATGCATTGATATCTGGACTTATTTCAAACATCATCCCCTCCAGTTCCTCCGTTAGTGTAAACACTTCCAGGGTTCCATGGGTGCTTTTAAAAGAGTTGAAAACTTCCCTACTTAAGCGGGATCGAATGCTTTCCTTGATTATAAATGGGTCATTTTCTTTGTAGGCATGATTGCTAATTACATGGCATGCGCTCCACTGATAGGGAATAAGGTGGAAATTGCAGGGCTGGTTAACGATGATTTTCCGGTCTTCTTCAAGGAGGTTTTCCAAGATATAGGCCAGATTCCTGACAGGGATTCTTTCCCATGTTAGTTTCCGCAACAGCTGTATGAAGTAAGGGAGGTCTAACTTGCGAAATACCATGGACACCAATTCGGGATGGGATTCTTTCAACCGTGCCAATGAATGTTCTACAGCACTCAAATGAATAAAGCAGGCCGCCTGTGATTTGAGGAAGTCTAGAATCGGTAGCCTTTTTTCCATTGGGTCTCCATTCTCAGGAGGCCACTTCAGGGCATTGATTTGAAATTGATATAGGCCCGCCCCCAAATCCTTGTCAGTGCATACCTTGAAATTTGGAAAAGGTATGCCCATTTGATAGGAAAATGACCTCATTACCATCTGGGAGAAATCCTCGGAGATTTTTTTTCGCATACGAGGTTTCACAGATGAGGATAAAATGAGGGTCAGGGAGGGAGTGTCATTTCCCTCCAAAATATGCTCAAATAAGGAGTGGATATTGAAATAGTTATTTCTCTCCTCTGCTGAATATAGGGTGTTGAGGCCAAAACCATGACGCACCCGCAATAATACTAATGTACGGAATTCCTCCAACGAAAATTTGGATTTGCAGTCCCAGCGGTCGTAAAGTTCCTTTGTGTATTCTGGCTTAAGTAGGGATTCCCTGCTAAGGCATATGAATTCCATCAATTTGCCCTTTACTTCCCCAAAGGAAACAACGTCTTGCATCTCAAACCAAATGGGAAGATCAAGGTCACATCCTTCCAGGCTTATGGAAATTGATGGTAAACTCTCTTGTCCAGTCTTGGGGTTATTCCTGAACCTTACCATCACGTTTAGGGACATTCCTAATTCCAGAGAATGACACAGGGAATTCCAATATAAATAGAGTGATTCCCGTAATTCCTCCAGTTGGGTCACAGTCAGTCCTGCGTATTTTTTCCTGTCCAGCTTAATTTCTATTTTTTGAACCGGGTGCTGCTTCTCCTTATTAGAAGAAATAGGGGCTGTATTTAAACTTTCTTCCATTATGGGATTTGGATAATATAAGTACTGGCCTTTATGTCCTCAGACAATTCCGAGGTTGCAAAAACGGATACATCAGGGTGCTCCAACTGTAGAAGACTCTTGATATGAGGTCTTATCTGCTCATTTTTCACCAGGATAAAAGGAGATGCCAATTCTCCGAATTTTTCCTTAAAAGGTTGGATAAGATTTTGGTATTCGGCTGTTGGAAAGGTTAAGCTAGCATTGTCCTTCTGGTCGGCGAAAGTGATTTTTCTCAAAAATGCCAATTCTACCTCCTCACTTAGAGCAATGCCTTGACCCTTGGAGGAAATGGCAAAAAAATGGGACTTGAGTACGGGACATCTCCGTAAGTTGGAAATGGTCTGGGTTAGACTTTGACTGCCGGGTTGCTTCAAAAACACTTCCGCCAATTCCTCAATTTCTAAGAGAGGAATCCTCTCCGCAAGTAATGCCCTACCACACTCCCAAAACCTTTTCATAAGCACCGCGTCATCGGCAATTTCCCTAAGTGGACCTTTATGGGACTGACGGCACACCTCCATCATAGATTGAAAACTGAATATCTCCAGAAGATGCATACTCAAAAAATGCTCTAGGTTAATTAGTAAATGATCCAGCGAATCATATAAGTGATATCCCAGGCGCAAGAAGTCCTCCTCCTCCGATGGATCCAGCCAAAGGATACTTTGCTGCCCGCACATTTGAAGGCCCATCACTTTGTGTTTATCAAATCCGTCAGGTAGGAGTTTATTGTGGTCAAATAAAATGAAGTTAAGATCAGGATTGGTCAAATAGAAGTTTTCAGGAATCTCTTGGAGAACAAAAAAATATCCAGTATCCACATTGTTATCATAGATTGAATATCTGAACAGGATAGGAGGAAAAGAAAAACCCCAGCTGTCTTTAAATGCTGCTCTGTATGCTTCCAGTTTTCCTAAAAGTTGGTCATTTAGTTGTAGCGTCTTATTATTGAGGATGTACATTTCCAGTCCGGGATCGAATTCCACCGTAAGGGGCGCAAATTGGTTTTCGGCATTAAGGGTGTCCGTTTTAGAACGCATGGACAATCGCTGTAGCTCTACCTGCCATTCGTAAGTGTCGTAAATAGGATCTAATTCCATGGCCATTTTCAAGGCATAAACCGCCTTTTTGACAAGTTTCGGTTCTTGGGTAAGATTTTCCTTTATTATTTTGTATATCCTATAATGGAGATCGGCATCATTGGGAGAATAGGTTGCCGCATACTCAAGGTAATGCAATGCATTGCCATAGTCTTTCGTTTTTTGATAATCAAGCCCTATTTCCATCAATATTTTAGAGGCATATTCCTGTAGTATAGCTTCCAGCTCGCTTTTCCCTTGCATGGAATTCATGAGAGATTGACGGGCCAGGGTCCAGCGGCCTTGATGGGCATAAAGATGAAAATGCCCCATTTGCTCATTGAAGTTCACGTTATGCTGGTCTTTTGCCTCTCTTTTGGCTTGTTGGTAAAATTTAATGGCTTGTTCAAGGGTTGAGTCTTGTCGGTTGATCACATAGAAGGATTTTAGTAGGTTGCCACAACTTACAGCAGCCTTGCCACTATCTAGAGTGAAGAAACTCTCTTTGATTCCTTCCACCTCCATTGGTAGGAAGCGACCCCTTGAGAAAAAATACCAATATAAGCTCAAAAACCCACCATGGTCCGCATGAAGCCAGTATTCGGTGAGATTTTCCATTCGGGTTTGATAATTGTAAAAGAGCTTAAAATAATGGGATAAATTGGGTTGGGAATGGTTAAGCAGTTTCCAAAGCAGGCCGTTAAGCACCTCAAAGCTTTGGATTAAAAGCATGTCAAATTCCAAAAGAAGGGTGCCTCTTTTAGTTTCCTTAAAGGTGGTTAATATGGATTCCCAGGTCTTTCTAGTTTCATGTGGAAGGTTTTGCTCTCCATATTCGGTGATTAGGTGGGGGATAAAGGAGATGTTGGCTTCCATCAACTTATATTTCTGGTTCATTAGGTCTTTAATGGAAGTTTCTATCCATACTTGCAAAAATGGCTTCAGATACTTTTGTAACCGGCTATGAGCGTTGATTTGTTTCTCTGCCTCTGTAAGTTGCTGAAAAAGCCGATAAAAGATGCATTTGGAAAGCAAATTGATCTGAGTACTTAATATGAAGTGGTCTTGGGGGATCACCTTAAGCAGATGTTCTCCAAGCCCTAAAGCCTCTGTAAGTAATACGGGTTTATTAGCATAGGTAATTACCTTAAGCAGCTCCTGTAAGACTTGTACATCTTCCACGTCAATGCTATGCCAGGGGATTTTCTGGATTTTTTTGAGGAGTTCGATCAGGGCATTTCCATAGTCGGACTTCTCCTCATACAGTGCGGCATTTTTGCTGTAGGCATAAATCTTTTTTAAAGGGACTAAAAATTTTTGATCAAATTCCCTTTGGTAATTCCCGAGGCTGGAGCACCAGGAGTCCATTGAGTGGTCATAGGTGGGGAATAAGTTTTCAGGATGCTGTTGAACCCATCCCTGGAAACTATTGTAAGCCGTATTCAGATGGAATTGAAGGCTCCCTTCCTCTGTCCTGAACCATTCATCAGAAGATTGTATGGCTGCAAGTGACCAGTTAGGCGCGAATTTTCTGGCCTTTTCCATACACTTCCCCACTTCTTCCCATTGTCCTTTCCAGCCCAGTGCATTTTGGAGATTGTACCAAATCACCGCCATTTCAGGATATAATGCTCCGGCTTTTTTATAGGCATGTATGGAGCAAAGTAAATATTCCTCGTCTCCATGAAAATGGAAATACCTCAGGCATGCATTGCCATAATCATTCAAGGCAAATGCGTTGGCAAAGTTTTTCGTTTTCTCCGAAAATCCTTTTTTATCTCCTTGCGGTTCGATCAAGGTCATTTCGCTTACCTTGTCCAGGTACCTCCTGAACCGATGGATCATAGCTATATTGATATTGTCATAATCTGACTGGAAACTTCTGGAGGCTGTGGGGGGCAGAAAGCTTCCTACGGAGGGATCGATCCCGGCTGCTTCCAGGTACCTTTCTCGGCAAAGATGAAATTCGCCCCGCTCTGCAGCAATGCGGGCAAGTCGAAAATTTAGGTCTCCTATATAGGTTTCTGAATGCAAGGATTTTACCTCAGTGCCCATGATCAGTTTTTCCTTGGCAAACCGAAGGTTTTCATCATTTAGGGAGAGTAACCAATACAGGTGCCCAATCGCTCCAATCGTCGCAATATTGCCAGCATTGAGGTGAAGTACCCGCTCATAGGCCTGGATTACTGTGGAGGCTCTGTTGGCATCCAGTTCATCCTTTCTGCGAAACTCTTTCTCCAGCTCTTGTGCAAGAAACCATTGAGCCATCTGGAAGTCAGGTGCCAAATCTACCACATGGTGAAAATGAACCAAAGATTTGTGTGTATCTGGCTGCATTAGCCCTTTGGCCAAAAGATAAAGGGGATGCTGCCATAAAGATCCCGGCATGGTGGCGGCAGCCCATGAAAGCATTTCCTCGGATCTATCCATGGAACCCAAAAATCTATGCGCGAGTGCAATTACCACATAGGTCTCAAACAATGTTTTTTGAGGGGATCTTTGAGTATCGTTAGGGCCAAGTTCCGAAAGAGCCTTTGTGATGCCCTGTGCTTGTTTTAAAAAACTCCTTTTCGAAAGTTCCTTGATCCCATTGGTCTTCATGTAGAGCTGCTCCATTACTTCCCTTACCCTTTCTAATAGATCGGGTAAGTCGTATAAGGGATTGGCTGTTTGACCACTTAGACTTGCCATCTGGTTTCTGAAAATCCGGTATTTGGCATATCCCAATACTGCCTTGGACCAGGCTTGAAGTTGGTTTTTCGGATAAAACAAAGCCAACCACTTTAGTCGGGTTAATTTGGAGACAAATGATAGGTTTACCCCCAGTTTCTGAAAGTGGAAGAGGGATTTATGATACAGGCCTATTGCCCTTTCATAACCGTCAATGGTATTCGACCGCGCAAAGTCCTCAGCTTCATGGCACAAAGCAGTAGCCCTTAGATAGGAGGTGGGAAAGAGAGAAATTTTGGAGGCTATATCCTCCTCGATTTGTGTATAAATCATAGAGGCCACACCAGAAAAAACCCTTTCCAGTAATTGCTGGTAACCTGTGGAGGTGAATTCCTCGGGTCTGTCCAAGGGGTAAAGGATAGGAGCCACTAAGATGGAGGGTCTGTCTTCCGGACCAATCCGCACCTTTGCCGCCACCTGAAGGTAGGGGGTCTTGCTTTCTCCCCATTTCAGGGCATAGTGACCGGAAACATGAATATGGGAATAGTCCCTTTTGGAAAAGGCAACACCCTTCGTTTCCCCCGCATTTTCCAACAAGGTAAAACGTTTGATACGGTCATTGAGCATTTGCATAAGGTCATGCCGTAGCAGTTCCTTACAACTTTTGAGGCCTATATTTGCTTTATCCCATTCCTCCCCTTCGTTGAGGCAAACAAATTCACCAATCCAAAAAGTATATCTAAACGGTTCTTTGGAGGCTTTTAAGGCAATTCCGGTATAATTATAGCCTACGTAGGCCAGAATGGCTCCCAACATAAGTGCCCAAACCAGGATTTGCCCAGGTTGGGAAAACCAGGTGTTCCACTCAACCAGAACCCCCCAGTTCAGGTTCCGCCCTTTTTCTACCACCATAAATACAACCTGGAAAAATACGGAGATCAACATAAGATAACCCGCCAAATTGCCCTTTTCCCGGCGTTGTAGCAGCACTTTTTCCATTTCGGCTATGGGTTCATAGCTGCTGCGTTCCGTTAGTAATTCCTTTATTTTTTTCACTAAACTAAACAGGTTGACCTGGCTGTGGCTTATTCTGGAAATTTTGCTAACCCTCTGCCCCTCAACTATCCAAAAATGGTGTTGTCAGGTAATTTAATTTCCTTTAAAATTTAACATAAAAATACCATATCCCAAATAATAGTAGGTAAAATAAGGATAATAAAGAATATGGGGTAAATTTTTTATTACCCATTTGCAATTTCCCTTACAACCTAGTTTCATCATAATAGGTAAAATATTCCCAAAATAAAGGGTGGCATCATTGGGGAAATTGACTGCCAACCTGCTGTTTAAAACATCTAGCATAAGAGGGAATTCATGGTTTTACCAGTTTTGGTTTGGCCGGTACTATTTGAACAATTAACTTAAGATGTTCTTGTCTAATTATTTTTGGGTGAAAGGCATCATCACACAATACGCTAAACAAATCGCTATGAATCCTTATCGTCTATTTTATACCGCAGCTTCAGTGCTATGTGTTGGATTTGCATGTGGAACCCGGGATGGGTCAGAAGTTGCCGGGCAAAAGGAATTTGTTTTGGAAAAGGTGGATTCTATCACCGTGCATAGGGAAACCGAACTAAGGATATTGGACTACCATTCCGATAAGCAGCAGTTTTTGGCAGTCGATATAGTGACAGAGGAGTTTTTGGTGATTGATGAGAGTGGGGAGGTGGTGGAAGAGGTCTACAGAAGGGGGGAAGGCCCCAATGAATACAACTCCGGGCTTTTGGCGGTAGGGTTTAACCAAGAAAATGATGGGTACCTCGCCCAAAGCTCCATAGAGCAAATCCGATTTGATGAAACCTGGGCGGTGAAGGAAAGAATCAGGTTCGCCTCTTATTCTAATATTGTCTTTTATAGTGGACCGAAGATGAAAGTACCATATTACCGGCTATCAAAGGACTCAGAACTGTATTTTTTTACCAATTTTTTCTCCGGTATTCCCAATGGGGTTGGAGGAGAGTTGGATGCTGACATTGCTGCAAATTTGATAGAACAATATAACCCTGATAAAGAGGATCTGGAATGGGTGATGCCCTATGATCTGGAGCTACTTCCGGAATTAGAGGTAGATGAGGAGCAAAAGGAAAGAAGGCCCACGCCTATTTTTGCCATGAATCAGGAAGAGGGAAAACTGCACCTTACTTTTGACCGCTCCAGGGAAGTGGGAGTTTACGATTTGAATAAGGACTTTGATTTAATCGAGAAGTTCAGCTTTTCTCATAGCAAGTTTTCATCTTCCCAAAATGCCCAAAATACCGCTTTGTTTGAATTCGATACAGAGAACTTTGGCATATTGTATTTCAGTGGGCTTTCTGAGTCAGCCACCGCCACACGCAGGGAAACTGACCCTGAATACTTCCCCTTTATGGATTCCTCGCTTTATAGCCTTATCCTGCTTCATAAAGGCAAAATGCAAAATGGGGAAATCCCCTTTCCCGAAATCTGCGATCCAAGGGCAGAGATGCTGCCTTTGCCAGGAAAACGCTTATTGCTTCGGGAAAAATACAGGGGAGAGGTAGAGCCTGAACATTTCAGGTACTTTATTTATGAATTGAAATCCAAGGGTTAAGATAGTCGAATTTAGCTGTGTGGCCGCACCAGACCAATTTTGTGAATTTCCTTTCTTGAGCATCAATTAAAAAGGTTTGTGCTATAAATTTACTGAACTGTGTTTTGGCGGAAAATGGATGGAATGACCAGTAATTCCGCAGCCAAAACATAACAAAATATTCAGCGATATTCAGGGGCTTCACAATCGCTACACTCCTGGTTATTATTGATACGCCCTTTCAGGTCTGGGAAGGGCCTCAGGATGGATTTTCTATCCAATTCAACAGTCGTGTATCAGGATGTCTTATCGAAATACGGAGACCTTATAATTACGGTTTTTCGTATTGACGTATTCAAATCGATACATTTATTTATTACCTTTATACATTGATATTCAACGGGTCAACCTATGGAAAAGCAACCAGATAAAGATCAGGTAAAGGAGCCCTTCACGGATTATGGCACCTACACCTATGCGGATTATTTGTCCTGGCAGATCGATGAAATGGTGGAGTTGATCCG
>PXCO01000350.1 GCA_003565295.1 Cyclobacteriaceae bacterium | reverse complement strand
GAGCTGCTCCAACATTCCAGTACCGACCAGACCTTGGAGTATATTGGAGCGAGTGTAAGGAGTCGGAAAATTGGGGGGCTATTCACGTGCCCCTTTATCACTTTCGGAAAAAGCTATTGCCCGGTATTTGTCTAGTATTTTTTGGAAGCTCATTTATATTTCATTCGCTAAAAACCTCAGTAGTATCAAAGCTGATCTGCCTACTAACATGAATCGAACATCTCTATTTATTTTTCTAGGTTCTTGCATCAATTTTTGATTTTCGTCTTGCGGTCATCTCCCTAAGCACAAAATCAATATCCCAACCCGCTGTTTGTGCGAAATCTGTATGAGATTTATATAATACCCCTGTAAACCTATTAAACACCCCATTACAAAGCTGAATCAAGGTTTCCAAATCTCCAATGGATGGAACTTTCATATTTGAGTTTGGGTCATTATGGGCATAGATTTGATCTCTTGCTTCAACAACCTGCATGATCAAAAACAGATTTTGATCAAGGGCTTCCTTGATTTTCGCAACCATCTCAATTATGCTTTGACCTGTGGTAAGAGGCTCAATAAATCTCTTAGGCTGATCCCTTCTGAGATCTTTTAAAAAATCTTCGTTGAAGTCCGCCGCCTCAAGCGCTTCACATAAGTAATAGAGGTTTCTTTTGTGTGACCGCTTCTTGTTAGCAATCAATTTAGAAAGTTGGATAACCATAATGAACCGAAGCTGGTAATGGTAATGCTGAAAGAACCCATGATCCTTTACCCATTCCTCATGTTCGTACTTCATCATTCCTAACCGTTTAGCATTATTAAGGCAAATATTCAAATCAAAAAGAATATTTTGAAGATCCTCCACCCATTCCTTTATTTTAGTGGAGGTTAAGGAAGACTGCCCTTGCTTTCAGTTTGTCATAGATGATATTTTTGCCCTAAGATATACAACTTTTATAAAACAGCTAGGGTGTTTAAGGTACGTATGTCCTTATGTAAGCAATCCTGGGGTCTGTCTTCTTTAAATCTACAAAGATGAAACCTTAGATTTGGTTTGCAGTGGAGCCTTCCGCTTTCGAGCAATTGAGAGAGGTTGAAGTCGAGGAAACCGACATCATCAAAATGGCTAATTAAGACAAAAAACAAAGTCCTGCCAGAAAATTCCGACAGGACTAAACCCATAAAGGATATTCGGTACTTTTTGCACGCTTTTTGCACCGAAATCCTGTAATTAGCTGATAATCAGCCTTGTTGTGGGCCCACCTGGGCTCGAACCAGGGACTTTCTGATTATGAGTCAGATACTCTAACCAACTGAGTTATAGGCCCATAAATAAAACAAGTGGGAATTGAGGGATTCGAACCCCCGACCCTCTGCTTGTAAGGCAGATGCTCTGAACCAACTGAGCTAAATTCCCTTCTCTAAATCCTCAAGTCGAAACCACGACCCCCCCGACTCGATAGTCGGGGTGCGCTGAAACAACTGAGCTAAATTCCCAGTACACTATCCTGTTTTAAGCCCAACAGGTGGGAAAGGGAATGCAAATGTAGAAGTAAATTTTAATTACTCAAAATGCAGGCATGGATTTTTAATTGTGGTTTTCAACTAACACTTCACCATCAGGTAGATGGATTTCTTCCTTGATTGAAATAATTGTCTTCAGCTATCCCAACTGGGACATATTCATCGTTCATCTTGCTTTTAGAGAGGTATTGTTACATCTTTGACGCTGATTTCTCAATGACAAACCACATGAAGACATTACATGGGATCAAATATTTGATCTTTGACCTAGGAAACGTAATCTATGATATTGACTATCAGCGTACTTTTGACCTAATTAACAGCCGTCTGCCCCGGGAAAAGGAAAAACTTCCTGCGGCATTTTTTGTGTCCGAGCCCCACTTTTCCCTGGAAAAGGGATTGATTTCCCCTGAGGTATTTAGGGATGCCGCCAGGGAATTTTTCATGGAGGACTGGGAGGATGAGTTCATTGATGAGGTGTGGAACGCACTGCTTGTGGATATCCCGATGGAACGCCTGGAATTGTTGAGAAAACTAAAAGAACAATTCCCCCTCTTTATGCTGAGCAATACCAATGCCATCCATTTTGAGGTGGTAGACAAGGTTTTCCGGGATAAACTGAAGGACGGGGAATGGCCACACCTTTTTAATAAATTGTTTTTAAGCCATGAAATGGGGCTCAGAAAACCCGATGCAGCCATTTATAGGGAAGTGGTGAACCGCATAGGCGGAGAACCTCAAGAATGCCTGTTTTTTGATGACCTAAAGGAAAACCTTGAAGGGGCTGAGAAGGTTGGTATAAAAACCCATCATATCAACCATCCAAAAGCTTTAATCAACTTTTTTGAGCATGTACAGTAACAAGGAATACCTTAAACATGGAGCACTATTATTATTGACTTTTGTGGCCACCACTCTGGCAGGAGGGGAATGGCTGTTTGGAAGGAGCGTGGTCTTTACGGAAAGGCCCCTGACCTGGGAATATTTTTTTAAATCCATGCATTTTTCCATTCCCTTTATTGGCATCTTGTTGGTTCACGAATTGGGGCACCTGTTTGCCTCTATATACCACAGGGTCAAATCTTCTTTGCCCATTTTTATCCCTGCCTGGTTAGGGTTTATAGGGGCACCTTCCATTGGCACCTTTGGGGCCATCATCAAAATGAAAAGCCTGGTCAGCAGTAGGAAGAAGTTTTTTGACAT
>PXCO01000092.1 GCA_003565295.1 Cyclobacteriaceae bacterium | reverse complement strand
TGGGATGCCATGGCCGTTGACGTCGGGGGCAAAGAGGTAATGGCCATGTCCTATTACGCCAAAGAGGCAAATCCGCTTTGGGAACAGTATTCCACCAGGGTCGTAGCCCATACCCTCAAATCCTATTCGGAGAAGACCTTCGATTACCCTTATCCCGTGGCCATTTCTGTGGAGGCCACCAACGGGATGGAATATCCCATGATCTGTTTCAATTATGGCAGACCGGATAAGGATGGCACCTACTCGGAGGCCATTAAATACGGGATGATTTCGGTGATCATTCATGAGGTGGGGCATAATTTCTTCCCCATGATCGTCAATTCCGATGAGAGACAGTGGACCTGGATGGACGAGGGGTTAAATACCTTTCTTCAGTTTTTGGCCGAGCAGGAGTGGGACAGGGATTATCCCTCCAGAAGAGGACCCCCGCATAAAATCGTTCCTTACATGAAGATGGAGCAGAAATACCTGGAACCCATCATGACCAATTCGGAGAATATAGTTTCCCTGGGCGGCAATGCCTATGCCAAGGCGGCCACCGCATTGAATATTCTCAGGGAGACGGTCATGGGTAGAGATCTGTTTGACTATGCCTTTAAGAAATATTCCCAACGTTGGAAATTCAAACACCCCACCCCTGAGGATTTCTTCAGGACCATGGAGGATGCCTCGGCAGTGGATCTGGATTGGTTTTGGCGGGGTTGGTTTTACGGGACCGAAACAGTGGATATTTCCCTTGCAGACGTGAAATGGTATAAAATAGACGACAGAAACCCAGCCGCCATGCAGCAAAGGAAAAAAGAAGCACATGATAGGGAATGGTCTTTTTTGACCAAGGAGAGAAATAGACAAGACGTGCCCACTACTGTGGTGGAAGAGGACCCTGAAACCAGGGACTTCTATACCTCCTATGACCGGTTTAGGGTGGGCCCGGGTGAGGAGAGTCAATACAGGGCATTTTTAAATAGCCTGAATGAAAAAGAAAGGGAAATGCTGGAAAGTGGCATGAATTTTTATGAAATCACTTTTGAGAACCTGGGCGGGCTGGTCATGCCGGTGATTCTCCAATTCAATTATGTGGACGGGACTTCGGATGTGGAAAGGTTGCCAGCACAGATTTGGAGATTGGATGAATATGAGGTGACCAAGGTATTTGCCAAAGAAAAAGAGGTGGCTGAAATTATCCTCGATCCCTTTAGGGAAACAGCCGATGTGGACGAGGAGAACAACTATTGGCCTCAAAGAGTAATCCCCTCCCGTTTCGAATTATTTAAACAGCAATCCGCCCCAAGGGGAACCTCCCGTGGTCCAAACCCTATGCGGGAGACCAGGAACAGGAGGTAATAGGGGAGGATAGTTTGGATAAATAATGGGTATCCTTTTACCTGGAGCAGGCACTTCTCTTGAAGGATGGATATTCCCTACATAGTTTCCCCATATTCGGAAGAGTTATCGTGTTTTTTTCCTTATTTTGGAAATAAAACTATTTATAGTTTTTCTTTTGTTCAAAATTTACTAAATTTTTAGTCTCAATCAGCTCCTATCCCTATGAGACACATTACTTTTATACAATAAATACTTTGCCAAGGACGGCAAGATCTGGATATTTGAGAACGTGGAGGACGAAATGGGCTTTATTCAAATGGAAATTACCTCCCTTTGATTCGAATACCTCTAAATGGGGCTGTGCAGGTTGTGACTGCGACGTGCGCTACCTAGCAGGCCTACCTTTACTTACTTAGTGAAAATTCGTGTATCAGTGGCATACCTCATTGCGTAAAACTTTTTCACGCAAAGGACGCAACGGGTGCGCAACGAACGCCACGTGGACGGACTGTCTATACATATTCGTGAAAATTAGTGTATCTGTGGCATTCATCCACCCAAGCTGACTTCTTTGAGCCCGTGACTTAAACATAATATGCTCAGTAATCAACAACTTATAACCTGTAATCCCAAATAAGCTTCCAATGGATGGAAGTCCCTATCATGGTGCAATAAATGGATACGGTTCTCTAAACAAAAGGTGGCTATAATGACATCTATTGTCTTTCTGAGAGTTATCCCCTTTTTCCTTAGCGCTCGATAGTTTTCGGCAACAATCATCGAAAGATCTTTATTGCAGAGATTAAAAAACGGCAGTTCTTGCAAGACTTGTCTGGCCTGTTGAAAATGGGTGTCATTATGAAACCCTTGCAGCACTTCCACCATGATCAAATCTCCGGTCACTATCATCTCATTGCCTAAAAGTTCATTTAAATTTTCTGCTGGAGGACTATCCACTCCGTTGAAAAAATCAATCCAAACAGATGAATCGACCAGGATCATTGGTCTAGTCGCATTTGTTCCAAATTACCCTCCCATTTTAATTTACCCCGGAGGCTTTTGATCTTCTCTTGGTGTTTTAAGGTGATGATTAATTTTAGCCCAGCTTCCACAGCGGCCTTTTTTGTTTTCAACCCTGAAACTTTCATGGCCTCCTCCATCAATTTTTCATCAATTTCTATATTGGTTCTCATAATGTGTGCCTTTTATGTAAAAATACACATTAATAACCTTACTTCCTGCCTGCTGGTTGATATTTAACTTACTATTTGGATCAACAACAGCAAGGAATACATGTGGTAAAAAAAATGATTGTGATTTCAAAGGACAATAAGAAATATCCCCTGTTTCCCCAGATCATCTGTTCTTCCGTTTCTCAGTTCTTCTGTTC
>PXCO01000304.1 GCA_003565295.1 Cyclobacteriaceae bacterium | reverse complement strand
ATAAGAGAATAGCTTTGGGGTTTAATTTCTACAATCATGACTTCAGTCTTTTGCAAAAGCCTAGATCCTTTTCCAAAGTTTATAGCCTTTGCTCTCGCATTTTGCTTGGAAATTGAGAAATTTCTATCTTTAGGAAGGTGGAATATCTATTTGTAAACAAGTTTTCTACCGATGTGAAAATTTAAATCTTCCATACCCTTCTTATACTAAATGCACCACAACCCAATAAAACCTGATCAAATGATGAATGGGATCGACCGCCGCGCCTGCCTGGGGATCCTTGGAAGTTCAATTGCGAGCCTAGCGTTCACCTCTAGTGTGGGGGCAGTAGGGGCTACCAAAGAAACGCCCATCGTAGATTCCCATTTACACTGTTTTGACGGACCTGACAGTCAAGAGTTCCCTTATCATCCCCGGGGTCCTTATGAGCCAGCCTCCGCTGCCACCCCGGAACACCTGCTGAATTGCATGAATGGGGCTGGGGTCAAGTACGCCATTGTGGTACACCCGGAACCCTACCAGGACGACCACCGCTATTTAGACCATTGTTTGGAAGTCGGTGGGGGCCGGTTGAAGGGGACCTGCCTCTTTTTCGCCGATAGACCCGAATCGCTGGCAGCGATGCCCTCATTTTTGAAAGAGCGAGAAGGGCAGATTGTCGCTTCAAGGGTACATGCTTATGCCGCTGATCGTCAGCCCCCTTTTGGGAAGCCGGAACTTCATCGATGGTGGCGTAGCGTAGCCGATGCAGGGGTGGCTGTGCAGTTGCATTTTGAACCCCGCTACGCTCCTGGCTTCGAGCCCTACATTAAGGAATTCTCTGACACCACTGTGATCATCGACCATCTTGGGCGTCCATTTCAGGGAACCCCTGAGGAACATGCCAAGGTGATCCGCTGGGCCGACTTTCCCAATACGGTAATGAAGCTTGCCGCAATTCCCTCACAGGACAGTTATCCGCACTGTAAGATTGGGCCGGTCATCCGGAAATTGACCGATGCCTGGGGTGCAGACCGGATGATCTATGGGGGTGGCTTCAATGCAGGGGCGACGCCAAACTCCTACCGCAGTTACCGGGAGGATCTGTTGGGATACCTTTCGCACCTCTCATCCCGGGAAAAGGCTGCGATACTAGGTGGCACCGCCGCACAGTTGTTTGGCTGGAGCTAAGCAGTTGTCATATTCTTCAAAAACCTGGAAGACGGATTCCACTGCCTCAGTTAAATAGCTGCCAGCCCTGCAAAGAAATAGTGATTAAATACGAATGATCAAACTTCTTCCTCTACGCCAGGGAATGGTATGCGTTTGTTTGAGCCACAAGAATTGGCTATATTTAAACATAAGAGCTAACAAATTGAAAAATAAACTCTTATGTCAAAAATACACCTAATCTATGAAGCGGATGCGCAGCCAGTAATTCCTGCCTTGGAAGATGTGATGGGTGAATTGAAGCGATCCAGAAACATCCAAGACTATAATGTGCTAGGGGATTTTTCCAACCTTACCCAACTGATAGGATCCAATGATATAATACTAATCCTTTTGAGTAAGGACATTGAGGAAAAACTGGAAGATATCATTTCCGTGTTTGAGAATTTACGACACCGTAAACCCAACCTTCAAGTAATTGGACTTAAAGTGGATGAGATAGCAGGCTCTTTTCCCTATTTCCTTCTCCCCACAGACTTACTTCCCATCAGGGACAGACACTCCCCCTCTCTTTGGAACACCATCCGGGATGAACTCACAAGAAAGCTTCCAGCCAAAAGGCGATTACACCCGGTATTACTCCTGGGCATGGTCTTTTTGGCACTTGTAGGCTTGTTTTTTCTTGTACTTCCCCATTTTCAATGGGGAGAGGAAGACGCTGCCAGTGAGGTCGTTATTGAGGTTCCCATCGAAGATGAAGAGGCTATTGTTGATCCTGATATTCCCGATCCTGGATTGGAAAATGAGGATTGCCTGGATGTGTTTGTTGGAGAATTGAGCATAAAGGAAGAAAGTAATGGATTTATCCTGATGAACCGCAATGCCAGAATGTCCAGCTTTAGGACTAGGAATGCGGCAGAACAGGCCATTAGTCTTCTTAGACAGCTTAAAATTGACAAAATTTGCTATGTGGGAAGACCTGATCCAAGCCTCAGGTACCTGCTTTCAAATGGCCAGATCCCTTCACATTCCACTTTGGACGAAGATTGCATAAGTTTTAGCTCCCCGGATAACTTGGTGGCAAGGGAGGTGTCCGGGGGGAGGTACCAAATCAGTGATGGAAGCAGCCTGCTTTTTATGACAGACAGCAAGGAAGAGGGTGAACGGGTTATCGAAGTAATCCAGCATTACAGCGCCCGGCAGATCTGTTATGTGGAAAGGCCAAATCCTGGATTATCTTATTTGAAGAGATAAATTTGCTGAAAGGGAAAACTAGTTCATTTGTCTTTTAAGCTTTACTGTACTAACTTTTGGCTTTCTATTGAAATACTTTCCAATTTTATCACAATATAAATCCAGATAGCCTTGAGAATTGTACAGTTTGCAACTAAAGACAATTCCACTCATGTGGGATTGGTAGATGGGGATCAGTTACGCATGTTAAAGGAGGTGAATAGTACCTATGCATTGACCCAACGGGTATTTGAATCAGGGAAAAGCCTAAAGGAACTGGTAGAAACGCTTGTGGGTAATGAAACCGTAAGCTATGACCCCCTGATAGAAAACAAGCAGGTTTT
>PXCO01000208.1 GCA_003565295.1 Cyclobacteriaceae bacterium | reverse complement strand
GAGACCTGGTGTGCAGTAAAGGCCTTCATGATCAGGGACACTGCGGCCAAATTGGCATTCCCTTCCCTGACGGCAGTACTTCTTGCATCCACAAAATAGGCCATGGCCCGGTATAGATTGTCCCATTGGCCATTATTGATATCAACCCTGAATTCATAGTCCCCGGCTCCGATTGCGGCCAACTGACCCGACCAGGTTCCTGTGTAGTAGATGCCGATTCTTTCCCCAAAGAGCTGTCCGGCCATCACCGTCATACCTGAACCAAAGATGGTAGTAGCCGGCACCACTGAAGGCTGGTTGGGATTTATGTTCATTTCTGTCCAACTATCCATACAGGATGTGGAAACTAATAGCGAGCAAAGGACAATTACTCGAATGAAGTTGAATTTATAACTTTTCATGTTTTCTGCGATTTGATTGTAATGGTGCTTAGATCGTGGTGCAAGATGATCCTCGCTTTAGAAATTTAGCCTAACATTAAACCCATAGGAACGGGTGGTAGGCGCCATGAAATTCTCGAACCCGGTGCCTCTCTCACCTCCACCCATCTGGGCTGCTGCTTCCGGGTCAAGTCCCAGTTCTCTGGCTTTTTCACTTCTATACAAGATGGCCAGGTTCCTTCCAAACATGGAAACACTCACATTTTGAAATTTCCAAGCCCTGAAGGAATAACCGAAGGTAAGTTCGCGAAGCTTTAAAAAGGAACCATCTATAATCGAATATTCATGGTTGTTCCATACCCAAGCCCCATTGTAATAGTCCTGTGCAGAAATCCTGATATCATTGGCCGAACCATCAGCCTTAACCCCTTCCACTACAATTCCTTCGGCCCGAACATTATTTTGAACAGTATTTGTAAAAGCCCCAGTAGGATAGGAGTGCCAATAGGTACCGCTAAAGAAATCACCTCCCATACGTGCATCCAACAAAGCACCGAACTGGAAGTTTTTATATGAAAATGTGTTTTGTAACCCACCAATCCAATTGGGTATCACATTCCCCAAAATTTCTTGTTGGTTGGTAGTTGCGGGAGTCCCGTTGGGAGCTATGATGATGTTTCCTGCATCATCCCGTACAAAGGGCAAACCACTGATATCCCCCCATGGATTTCCAGGGGTACCCACCAATCTCGCACCTCCAAAACCAGGGCTAATGGTAATGTTTTCCAGCCCTTCGTAAAGGTCCACTACCATGCTTCGGTTTCTGGCCCAGTTTAAGGTACTATTCCAACTGAAATCACCCCTTCTCATTACCAAACCCCTTACGATCAATTCAATACCCGTATTTTCTATTTTTGCGGCATTGATAAGCTGGGAAGCAAAACCCGTTGACCTGGCAGTGGGTACATTTAGGATCATATCTTCCGTCACCTGGCGATAATAGGTGGCGTCCAAAGAAAGCCTGTCCCCAAAGAACCTAAAATCCGTACCTATCTCAAAAGAGGTGGTCATTTCCGGCCGCAAATTGGCGGGTGGCCTCACGGCTGGGGAGTTGAAAAGGACAATATTGTTAAATAAGGAAGAACTGTATGTACCCATCAACTGGTAGGGCTGAGTATCTGCACCCACCTGAGCCAAACTTGTCCTAAACTGCATGTAATTAAAATTCTGAGTACTTATCCCCAAAGCATCGGTGAGGCTGATGGAAATATTTGCCGAAGGATAGAAGTAGGAGCGATTTGCAGCCGGAAGTGTGGAACTCCAATCGTTTCTGCCTGTTACCCCTAGGAACAAATAATCTTTATAGCCCAAAGTCGCCGAAGAATAGATGCTATAGTTTTCCATCCTGTAGTCTATCATTCCTGTGCCAGGTGTTCCTCTTACGTTGGAAATATTGTAGAGGTCCGGCACGGCCAAATCTGGAGCACTTAGAAACATGCTGTTAAACTTGTTCAGTCTGAAATTGCCCCCTACTAGACCAATAAAGGTCAAATCGTTTTTAAACTCCTTGTTTATGTCCAATCGGATATCCGTGTTGAATTCCTGCCTGTTTTCGTCCCATTGTGAAAATTGGCCTCCTCTGGCATTATTGATATTAGCCCTGGTCCGGGACGAAGTGATGGACTTCCTTTCTTCGTTGTAATAATCCAACCCCACGATAGTATTGGCAACGAGCCAATCGTTAATTTCATAGGCCACGTTGATGTTTCCGAAAAACCGTTCCCTGTTCAATGAATTGGTTTGATCCAGGTCATAATAGAAGTTGTTTTGATTCAAGTTATATCCACTGCCTAGCTCATTGCCATGTTCCTCATACACCCGCTTTACCTCATTCAGGGGGATATGACGAAAAGCCCCCCACGCCATACGTGTCATGGATCCGTAGGAAACCACGGGAATATTGTCACTTTGTCTATTCACATAATTAAAATTAGAACTTACGGTGAGCTTGTCATGGGGATTCAATGTGAGGTTGGCATTAAAGGTATTGACCGTCTGATCTGTATTTAGGAATATGCCGGCCATCCTTCTGTTGGAAAAAGCAACCCTACCATGTGCTTCTTTGCCCCTCGCCGTCACGGCGACCTGATTGATGTGGTTGGTCCCAGTCTGAAAATAGTGGTCCCTTATGTTGTTGGGATTGGATTCCCAAGGGCTATTTGGCCCTTTTATCCATTGATCCAGCAATAACCCCGCATCCAACCTTGGACCCCATGAGGTGGCATTTTCATTTACACCTCCGCCTATTCCATTTACATAGTTGTAACTAAACTGCCTTGCATAGTCGTTAT
>PXCO01000379.1 GCA_003565295.1 Cyclobacteriaceae bacterium | reverse complement strand
GATCCCTCAGGTGCAAAACCACCCGCTGGGGGAGACGATTAGGGTTTCGCTGGCTTACACGGTGGGAAAGTAAGCAGGTATGGCTGGATTGGCGGCTCCATTTCTTGTCTTGGGAATTGGCTTTCGCATAGAGAAGAAGGTCTCAAAGCTGGCCGGATGGATAAAAAATATTGTAAAATAGATTATTGAAAGCACTTTTAATCAAAACTAACTGATCATGAAATCGAGCATAACGAGCACGACACACACTGGGATGATTATAGATTGCGAGATTCCATGTGGCAACTAAAAAACAATTATAAACACATGAAATAGAACAAATTATCATACTCAGAAAAGTTTATTGTCATTTTAAATTGGAATCCTGTAATCCTGGCACTATTGGTATTGTTTTTTATGGCGGGAGCCTGCAGTGAAGATGCTTCCCAACTCCAACCCCCGAATCGTGGAAATATTGAGATAAGCATAGAGACGGATGGGGGTAAAATAATATTGGTGTCTCAGATTCAATTTTAATTTATAAACTAATACTATTTGATGTTGAAAGTAGTCAACTTGAGCAACTTACCTCGAAAGTTGTCATGCACCTAAATCCGGTTTTTGGTCCTGTCTTAAGGTAGATCCTCGAAACCCAAAAAGCAAAGTCCAGTGATCCAAATCTTTCAGAAGAATATGGAACACTTGCATACAGGGTTTTTAATATAATAAAAAAATAATTGAATAATATTGGGATTAAATAATCTTTTTACAAACAAAAATAACTAGTTTACGCAAATTACATAGTATTTAATCTGCTTTTATTTGTATTTTAATATATATATTTTATATTTGAAATACGGCATATTATTTTATCCATCCTATGAGGAGAGACTTTGTAATTCTTTTTGGCCTGTATTTTATTTTTACTTTGCCCCTAAGGGCTCAACAAAGGGATTATGGTTTTAAGAATGTGACCATTCATGAGGGGCTGTCTCAAAACAGCGTGGTGGATATTGAGGAGGACCCTTTGGGGTTTATGTGGTTTGCCACCCAGGATGGCCTAAACCGTTATGATGGGAGGGAATTTTTAATTTTCCCGAAGTTTTTTGATGACATCACTACTGCGGAACATACCCAACTGGGAAAGATTGCTTCCTCTGCCGAGGAACTTTGGATGGTCAGTATAGGGGGTAACTTAGAGGTGATGGACCTGCTCACCCAAACCAGCAGAAAAGTGGAAACCCTGGGGAAGCAGCAACTACCAGTTCCCAAGGTTAGTGAAGTTTTTTTTGACAGGGTGGGAAACCTTTGGGTTGGCACCTTGGATGAGGGAATACTATTCAGGGACGCAAATACCAATGAGGTTAGGCAAATTAAGGATACAGGAGAGTTTGCGGTTTCCAACAACCAAGTCCGAAGCATTTTTGAAGACAGCCATGGTCACATTTGGGTGTTGACAAAATCTGGTCTTGACCGAATAGTAGGCGGCGAAATAACCCACTACTTAAAGGGCATCAATACCCACGTTATCACCGAGGACGGAGATGGCAATTTATGGGTGGGTACACTAAGCAGTGGTTTGTATGTAAAAAGTTCAGGATCTGATCACTTTCAATCCTTTAGGGGTTTCAAGGACAACTCCATTCCCGATGACCTGATCGTTGAGGCCATACATGCTGATCAGGAGGATAATGTATGGGTGGGTACCTATGGGAAAGGCCTGTACATTCTTCAATTAAAGGACTCCACCCAGGTAAATTTGCTGCCGGATATCAGGAACCCCTTTTCCATCGGTTTCCAGGATATTTTGTCCATCCACCAGGACAGCAAAGGAGGGGTATGGATCGGTACCGATGGGGGAGGGGTGAGTTATTATGAAAAGCAGTTCAATAATTTTAGAAGGGTCACCAACCAGAACGTTTCCAAAAATATCTCCATAGAGCAGATCCGTTCCATCTCCACAGACCTTGACGGACAAGTATGGATCGGGACCTCGGGTCAGGGTTTGACGCTTTACCAGCCCTCCACCCGTGAATTTGAAACTATTCATTTTCCTTCCCTTCATTCCAATATAGGCAATCCCGACAGGGTAGTCTCTTTGTTGTCCGATATGGAAGGGGACCTGTGGGTAGGGACTCAGGACAATGGTTTGATCGTCAGGGACAGGCATACGCATCAAATCGAAAAGTGGTTTTCCTCCGAGGCCAAAGTGGAATCCGAGCGCATACCGGACAACACTATATGGTGCATGTTGGAAAGTGAGTCCGGACAGTTATGGGTAGGTACCAGAAATTCCGGCCTGCTTTTAATGGATAAGGAAAAGGGGTTAGTGGGTTCCTACTTAGTCTCGCCTGATAAAAGGCATATCCCCGATGAAAATAGTGTACGGAGTATTGTGCAAGTCAACGACAGCACACTTGCCGTGGGTTTTGAGAAGGTGCACGGCGTCCAATTGCTAAACCTTTCTACCGGAGAATTTAAACCCGTACACTGTGCCCCTCTTGACGGGATTCTCCAAAATGAAACAGGTATCAAAAACCTGTATTTCCAGGATGGCTGGCTGTGGATTGGCACGGCGGGAAAAGGGTTGGTCATTGTACACCTGGAGCTAGCCACCGCAATTACCGTAGACGAAAAAAATGGGCTGCCCAACAACATGATCTATGGCCTTTTGCCTGAAAATGACAGTACCCTCTGGGCAAGTAGCAACCGGGGGCTTTTTAGGATCAACTATACATTAAAGGAAAACGACATTACCTTGGATCAAATTTCG
>PXCO01000161.1 GCA_003565295.1 Cyclobacteriaceae bacterium | reverse complement strand
CTGCGTAGATTCATTCCTCTAGAATCATGACTTGCCGGATCCCTAACTCGAAAAACAGGCATTTTAGGTGCAGGTAGGATATGGGGAAAAGATTCGTCATTATACTCCCAATCTAAAACTAAACCATCTTTAGTAAAAGAAGAATGATCAAATTGGCTCCATAACAGTTCTAAAAAACCTGAGTCTATTTGATGTACCCGGGCAATGTCCTTCTGGGTTTCTGTAAAATAATATTTACCGTTTTCCTCAATCAAATCCGGATAGCTCATTCGGATTATGGGATCATCATCGTACAATAAAACCTCTGGTTGTGACCATTGGATAAGTTTTCCCTTTTCCCCATCCACCTCTATTCCCCCAGATATCCATACTGGATTGCGATCATTATAAGCCATCGACCTTCTATTAGCATGCTCCTTAATTAACCTCCCTCCATGATTATGAAACCAATATAAAAATTTTCCGTTTTCACATTTCCAGGCAAAATTGGCTGCCCTGGGGTTCTTCATCAAGCTACCGTTGGCAAACCTCATATATCGGGGGGAGTCCCAGGTCCTGCCTTGATCTCTGCTGTAAGTATAGGCTGGGTGCCCATCTATGGTTCTATATACCACAAAAAAGGAGCCATCACTTAATACGGAATAACTGTGCTCGGCCGCAATGGAACCACCATTTTCAGGTGTTCTTAACCCAATGTCCCCTTCAGGTAGGGTTGACCAATCCGCCTCACTGGGATCATCAACTTCAAACAAGTTTTCACTTTTCAGTAAAACCCCTTCATTGGAAGTAAAGAAACCCTCACCAAACCCACCTACTTTTGTCAGTGGGACAAAAGCATTTCCATTATAGGAAAATGCCTTACCCACGTCCCAAAAAAACCGAATATCTCCTCCATAAGGATTTTGCCTATCAATTTCAAATTCCCGAACTGGTATCACATATCTATCCTTTGACCAGCTTTTCCCATGATCATCGGAATATTTAAAGACAAAATATCCCTGGCTGTCCACCCTTCGAACAATACCGCCCTTATAAGGAGGCTCGTCCCCTTTGACTTCCCTGAGGTTATCCGTATTGTGATTATAGAATACAAAAACCCTTCCGGAAGGAGCCTTTAACAGCACTGAGTAGGAAGCCTCCGGTCCATCGGTGGGTTCTATTTCTGTCATCTCCCCCCAGGTTTGGCCTTGATCCAGACTCCGTTGACTGATGATATGCTGACCTTTAGCCCCCTCATGACCTATTCCGGTGGTCATCACACAGAGCCAAGCCCCATCTTCTGTCTTTACAATGTAAGGCTGATCACTATATGTCTTGTCCGGAATGATTAACCCGTTTTCAATATTCCTCCAATCAGAGTCTTGGGCAAAGGATTTAGTTACATGACCAATAAAACATAAGCAATAACCATGTGAGCCAAATATTACGGAAATGGCAATGGATAAATGATAAATGATAAATATTATCAATACCTTATTAAAATAAATTCTCATCCTATTGGTGATTTGATAAATGTTGATTTAATATTATCCTAAGTTAAAAAAACTAAATTACCGTTACTTTCTGGAGCGGCCTTAGGCCGGACAATTTATCCCCCCCCGAAACCTCCTTTTCTATGTATTATCTTTCTCATGGTCAATAAAGGCAACAATTAATAAAGACATTCATTTTTACAAAGGTTTATGCATTTAGGTTTTGCTTTTCTACCTCCTCCAAATCAGCACATGTCCTCAATTCAGAATAATTCACGTAACTTTAAATGAAATATAAATCAATTTCAGGAATTAAATCATTCACTGCCAATTATGATATAAATCTGGTAAGCCAATTCCTAACTCGCTTTCGGGATATTTTCCTTTGGGAGATTTGTATTCTTTTCCCACAATAACATTAAGCATGAGACTACTACCCCGGTCTGTTAATTTCTAAAAAGAAACCTGAAACAATGTCTCTTTTTGAACACCCGATTGATTCCAATTACCCTCCTGCCGGCCGCTTAAATCCTCATAGTCCTCCACCTTGGGAAGGAAAATCAGCAATTAATTTTACAATCTGCTTTTTGGCTTTCCTGGATTCAGGTAAATTGAGTAGCATCCAGGTATGGAACATGCCGGGATATTCGTAATAATCCAATGCAATCCCCTTTGCATCTGCCATGGATTTAAGTTTTCGGGCATCAGCCGCCAATATCTCCCTTGACCCCATAAAGATGGAAACTTTAGCAAGTCCTTCCAATGGCCCGTTAATGGGGCTCAATAAATAATGTGCGGGATCAGTATTGCCTGCATACGCCTTGCCTGCTAACTGTAGGCCCCCGACCCCCAAAAAGGAATCAGAGGGGTCTATATCCTTTATCTGGGGATTGGTCAGACTTAGGTCCAGCCAGGGAGAGAGAAGAATGATCTGAAGGGGCTGGGGCATGTTTTCATTCTTCATCAACTGTGCAAGGGCAAGGGCAAGACCTCCACCCGCAGAATCACCCATAAGGATGAATTTATCCGGTTTTAACGACTTAATCAGTGTTTTGTATAGTTCCGATACCATGGCAAAGGTGGATGCATAGGTATGAGCAGGGGCAAGTGGATAGTCGGGCGCAGTTATGGTACAGTCAGTCTCATTTACCAATAGGGATAAAAACCCCCAGTGGGGTCTGGCAAAACTTTGCACATATGCCCCACCATGTAAGTAGAGGATATGTTTGCGGTCACCCTTATCGGTGGTTTTGGGGCTTATCTTAAAAACATTATGATCATGCAGCGTGTATTTTTCCACATTACAGGCTTCCTTTACATTTTTGGTAGGTTCAGAGGAACTGAATAGGTGGAATTTATTATATTTAAACTGTTTTTCAAGGAGGGTCTTTTTATTTACCAGCTTCAAAAGAAAATTGAACAACCTGCTTTCTAAACTTACCAAGGTATTGGATTTTAAAATGTAAAAGGATAGCTTTATCCATCCCTATATACAAACACCATTGGCTATGGGATCGTTTTTTTTTAGCTGTATTATATCGAAAATCATTCCTTAAGTATCTGATATGGCCAAAAAGGATCTTTTAAATAATGGCTTTTGGCTGAGGTTAGACAATGCAGCGAAAATCTATCCAGCCATCATAAGCAGTGAGCTAACCTCGGTGATCCGGATTTCTGTGGAACTAAAAGAAAGAATTAAGGCTACGCAGTTTAAAGAAGCTATCCAGGCTATTGAGGATAGATTCCCCTATTTTAAAGTAAAACTGCAAAAGGGGATTTTCTGGTATTACCTGGACCACGAGAATTTGCCGGTGCGAGTAATGGCCGATCATGGAATCCCGTGCAGGGCTTTCGGTAATGAGGAATTGATGTACAGAATTTTGGTAAAAGAAAATAAAATCAGTGTTGAATTTTCGCATATTTTGACAGATGGTACAGGTGCATTTGAATTTCTAAAGACGCTTTTATTCACCTACTTCCTAAAATGCGGCCATCCCCTCCCCGAGGAGGTGGCATGGTACCACCCAGAGGAACCGGTCCATCATGAAGAATATGAGGATGCCTTTAACCGGTATTTTAAAAAAACTGATGCGCCAACCCATTCAATTCCCAAAGCCTTTCACCTGCCTTTTTCTCTTAGGGAAAAGCCTCGTTTTGATGTTTTGCTAGGTATTATCCCTATTAGGGATATTATAACCAAAGCCAAAGAGCATAAGGTCAGCCTCACCGAATACCTAGTGGCGGTTTATCTTTATTCTTTGCAGGAAGTGTATGAGGAATTACCACAGCGGATCAAGCATAATAGCCATAAAATAATAAGGATAGAGGTTCCCGTGAACCTGCGCAAAATGTATGAGACAAAGACCATGAGAAATTTTTCTTTATACGTGATGCCAGAGTTGGATATGCGCCTGGGTTGGTACACCTTTGAGGAGTTAATAAAAGAGGTGCATCATCAGATGCAATTAGAAACAGATAAAAAGCTGATCGGTAAAATGATCTCCCGGCATGTAGGGGGAGAAAAAAATGCCTTTATCAGGAGCCTGCCCCTCTTTTTGAAATCGCTCATTTTATCGCAGCTTTATAGGCTAGGCACTGGCAAGTACAGTGGCGTAATCACCAACTTGGGAAAGGTGGATTTTAAACCTAAGATCAACTCGCTGATAAAAAGAGTGGTTTTCATCCCTCCCCCGGCCAATAAATTATTGAAAGTGAACTGCGGAATTGTGGGTTTTGGGAATGAATTGGTGCTGAGTTTTGGAAACATTGCAGCCTCTAAAAAGCTGGAAAAACATTTTTTCAGGTTTTTAACCAGTCAGGGAATTTCTGTTAAAATTGAAAAGTTCTAAGTTTACCATGAATATATGTACAAACTGTGGTGTGGAACTGGAACCTGATATAAAGGTTTGTCCACTTTGTGAAGAACCTGTGACTTCCGGGCCTTCCAACGATAAAAATAGGGTTAAGGCTGGAAATGAAGGATTAACCAGGAAAAACCATTTTGAGGCAAGGCGAATGAGTCAACTTCAGAGAAAAGCCACATGGGAACTTGTTTCTATCATTCTTATCCAGTTGGTCATTACAACAAGCCTGATCAACTTTATTATCAACCGGGAAATTTCCTGGTCAGAATACCCGGTAGCTGTTTTCCTGGTCATTTTTTCCTATGTTTCTTCCTTTGCCTTCCTTAACAAAAGAAGGGTAATACAGCTTGTTTACGCTTTTGTGACTGCTTCAGTAGGTATATATTTGCTGGACACCTTCACCGGGGGTAATAATTGGGCCTTGAAATTAGGAATACCCCTATTGTTCTTTTTGAATCTGCTGGTAATTGTCCTGTTGCTTGTCTTCAGCGGCGTAAAAAGAAGAGGTATCAACCTTTTGGCTTATTCCTTTATGGGGGCTGCTCTGCTTTGCATAAGTGTGGAAGCGATAACAGATCTGTATATTACCGGAGAAATCCATTTGGTTTGGAGCTTAATTGTGACTGCCTGTGTAATTCCTGTAGCATCTGTATTACTTTTTATGCACCATAGAATGAAGAAGGGCCGTGACCTAAACAAATTATTTCATATTTGAGGAGGCAATGAAATGAAACCTTTTTAACCAGCAAAGAAGCAATTCCAAGGCTTGATTTGTACATTGATCCCAGAACTGATCATTCAGAAGAATATACCCTAGTCATTGCCTCGGTTTCTGTCTCAGAATTGGTCGTTTATCGTAATAGTTCATATAAATGTTAGTTTTTTTACCTTGGTGGTGCATGGATTGGAAACTTACCTCACAGGACAAGCCCCTTCCTCGAACAATAAAATAATAACTGTTCAAAACAGATGAAAAAGTTTGACTCTGTTTAAAATATTAACTATATTCATTTCAATTATTTTGAAAATTTAAAAAATAAAAAATTATAGTCTTTTTCAATTAATAAATAATATATTTTAAATCATAAGGTCGGCACCTAAATGAACAAAGAAGGAAATCGATTAATGGATTTGTTTAAATATCGGATATTAGACACTCCACCTGAAGAGGAATTGGATGACTTGGTCCAATTGGCGGCTGCCATCTGTGACACCCCTGTATCCATCATATCTTTTATTGATGAAAAAAGACAATGGTACAAGTCAAAAATAGGAACAAATATCAAAGAAGTGCCTATCAGGAAATCCTTTTGTCAGCATACCTTGAATAACCCCAATGATCTCCTCGTGGTGGAAGACCCCTTTGCAGACAAAAGGTTTTGTGAAAATCCAGACGTATTAAAGGACAACGGCATAAGGTTTTATGCTGGAGCACCATTAGTCTCAAATAACGGGTATGTTATTGGAACCGTGTGTGTTGTAGATTACATCAAAAAGAAGTTAAGTGAAAAACAAGGGCTAGCTCTTAAAATAATTTCCAAAAAAGTGATGCGGCATCTCGAAATCCGAAGAAAATTAATTTCACAAGAACACGAAATTGAGCTAAGTGCAATCAGGTTAAAAAAACTAACCGACCTTGCCCCCGGGGCAATTTTTAAATTTTTAGCGGATAAAAGAGGAAGAATGGAGTTTGTCTTCATAAGCGATGGTGTTAAAAAACTGCTGAAAAACAATCGAATAGAACCCATCAAAAAAAAACCCGAATTAATCCTCGACTTGCTTCATCCTGAGGACAAAAATTTGTTTATCCAATCCTTTAAAAATTCATTTCATAATAATGCCGCTTTGGATTTAGAATACAGGATCATAAAATCCAATAATTCAATTATTTGGCACTGGCTTAAGGCAAATCCGGAGAAGAGAACCGATGGTGTTGTGGTTTGGTATGGCACCATACAAGACATTTCACAAAAGAAAAAACACCTTGAAACACTGGAACAAATGCTGTATGACCTTTCACATGTGATTCGAAAACCAACAGCAAATATTCTGGGCTGTATCGAAGCATTAAAAAAGGGGGATACCAGTGAAAAAGAAACCGATGAAATAATTGGGCTAATCCATAATCAAACCAATGAACTAGACAAATTTATCCGAAATCTAAATTCAGATTATTGGAAATTGAAAAATGCTTTAAAAACTAAATGGCATTATTGAACGGCAAAAGTATCTTTTTCCTATTTCATTTTTCAGCATCCGATTTGCTTTTATTGACAAACTCAATCTCTGCTGCATTAATACATCCAATACCAAGAGGAATTAAGCCGAAGTCAACTTAATGAAGTTCATTAGAAACAACCATTGGATTCAAATTTGAACCTCAAACACCTTGGTTCAATTCCCTTTTTGAACATCTTGGAGGTAAGCTTTTCATTTAAATCCCGCTATTCTAAGCCATTTTAAAAAAAATCATACAAACCTAAAAATATTTCAAGTGCCCCCCAATGGCGAATTCGTTCGTTAATTTGTATGAAAAACTTGTTGCCAAAGTAATTAAGTGTGCGTATCAAAGGAAACACCAAGTTCCAATGTGGTGAACTAAAACCGTAAAAGCATTACCCAGTTGAATCGTCATGCAGTGGGTGAAGTTATTTAAAATAGATCATATAAATTGTGCTTTGTGAGAAATTCCTTATTTTAGAGCAACAATAAAACCTAAACCCGAATAATGATGGAAAAGTACCTAGGAAAGTTTTCACCGGAATTATATGCCATTTTGAGGATAGTGGCAGGATTTTGCTTTGCCATGCACGGCACTCAAAAACTCTTTGGATGGCCTGGAGATAAAGACCCTGTGGAACTGGCCTCTATGATGGGTTTTGCTGGAATTGTAGAACTCGTGGGAGGGATTTTAATCATGATAGGTCTGGTAGCCAGTTATGCAGCATTTATAAGCAGTGGTCAGATGGCAGTGGCTTTTTTTATGGTCCATATTCCCCAAGACTGGAACCCGTTGGTAAATGGAGGTGAGTTAGCTTTGATCTATTGCTTCCTGTTTTTGTATATAGCTTCCAGGGGTGCCGGCATTTGGAGCTTTGATGCCTCTAGGGCAACAAAAAGCCCAACTTAAGGCACTGCGATTTATTTACAGGAAAAAACCTCAAAGGCATTTTTGTTTTTTTAACAAAAGCAACAACTGGAATGCGAGGTGAAAAGTGATAATACTAATAAGTAAAATATAACCTCATTTACCTTACAAGCATATAAACTTTTTGCTAAAAGCCCTAGCTTGAATACTGGGGCTTTTAGCAAATCGTTGACAACTATGATTTTTCATATTTATACCCTTCCTCTTTACTTATATGTTGGGCCACTATAGTAAGTAATACCCCATAAATCACCTTGGAACTTACGTCGGCTATGGTATAAGTAATCTGTCTGGCCACAACACCTGTTTCATTAAAAAATGCTCCCTCAATCCCAGCCAAATGAGGCATCAGGTATGCTCCTGGGTACAGCATCCATGAAATGAGAAACAATACCCAAATGCTATTCAAGGTTTTTTGGGCAGCTACCGGAATACCCTCTTTCCCTTCATCGATTACTTTTTTCATCAACCAAAGAATGTGGATGAAAAATATGGTGGAAATAGCCCCCCAAATTGCAAATGTAGCGATGTTGGTCACCTCATAATATTGTCCTATATAGCCGGTTATAATCATGCCTGTGCCTGAGAACCAGAACTGATTTCTGACACTTGCAAAATTGCTTTTGGTCAAGGAAACCACAAAAAGGATCTGAAACAGCAGCATGGGCACATCTATTAACCAATTAAGATACCTGTACCCGTTATTGAACAAATCCTGCCCCTCCCCCAAGAAATACTTGCCTCTCTCCGGATCAAAAACAAAAGAAGAGGTCCAATTGCCCGCCTGTACGAATAACAATAGAAATGCGGAGACCATCACCACTACCGATAAGACAGAAGACAGCCTGAACCTAGGTGCAACATATTTAATGGTAAGCACAAAATACAATAATGCCGCCAGCATTACTGCATAACCCAAAGTTAGGATATGAGCTACCATTTGATAAGCCATTTCGGAATATCCACTATCTATTCCTATGTAATTTTCGAAGGTTGCATTCCCGAGGGTTTCCATTAAGTGAAGCTTTTGAGTTTAATTGCTTTTAACTAAGAAATAACCTCCAGAAAATTAGATAGTTTTGCCAAATGTAAAAGCAGGCATTAATAAACATTCAACACATTAAAAATGTAAACAAGGAACTTTATGCCCAATTTATCTTCCTACTTTTGACCGGGAAAATAAAAGTAAATGTTTAACTTTTCCTTTGGTTGAGGTTGAAATTGGCTCCCAAAGTTTCCCTGGCATTTATCCCTGCCGTTAACCCAAAATCTGCATTCGTCCCAACATCCTCTCTTTGTATCATGTTCAAATGAATGATCCCACCCATTCCCTCTGCATCATATTTGGCAGGTGGAGTGGTTATCAGTTCAATTTTTTCTATTTTGGCCACACTTATGCCATTCAACATAGACTTCAATTTTCCCATCAAGGGCCAGATAAAGATTACCTTCCGCATCCACTTTAATACCATCAGGACCCCAATCTTCAAATTCAATCAGCACACCATTATAGTCCACATTTCCGTCTGGAAGAAGTGCATATTCCAGTAATGAACCTTTCATGTCAGGTTGTGGCCCTTCAAAGCCTTGTGGAATAGAACCCAAAACCCCACTTCTTCCAAGATTTGCGACATACAGTGTTTTCTGATCCGGTGAGATGGTAATACCATTTGGTTTGCCGGCATTGGCAATAATAAGATGAACCGAACTGTCGGTATCAATTCTATATACGCCATCTACGGGCTGTTCTATTGATTCCCTTCCGAAATAGCGCGGATCAGTAAAGTAAATTCTTCCCATGTCATCACTTACCAGATCGTTTGGGGCGTTAAATGGCCTTTCATTAAAAAGCCCGGCCAGTATGACGCTCTTACCGGTTTTCATATCTGTTTTGACCCCCAAAATCTGCACCTTCACATACAATTAAATTCCCCTCTCTATCAAAGATTAATCCATTAGCCATTCCGCTTGGAGATCGAAATACTTCTGCGTCCCCGGTTTTGGGATCATAAGTCCAGATGATTCCCGCTTTCATTCCTTCTGCCTGGGTAGCGGTTATATCTGTTAAATAAAGCATACCTTCAGGAGACATGGCCGGCCCTTCCAACAATTCGCCTTCACCACCCGCAAACACTTCCCTTACTGTGGAATTCGGATCAATAATAACCTCTACTGAAGTGCTGCTTTGACCATAAGACAAAGCAAGGAAAACACAGTTTGCGACGAACGGGTATAGGTATAGTGCAGGTTTCATAGCGTATTTTAATGGTAGTTTTCATAAATCAATTCAGAAAATCTATTAAAAACGGAGGTAGTCGAAAAATGATTAAATGGGAAGTATTGGGTAAATATACATGCTGCAACTCCAGATTCTCGATCTATATACCAATAGGTATTAAAAGCCCCTCCCCAAAGTACCGTATCTTTTTTCCTGCCGTAGGAAGTGATTTCTGTATCTATAAGTCCTATTAAGCTCCAGTTAGATGAAGGCTTAATTAATCCTCTAAAATCGCAACAAAGGTTTGGCTGAAAGTAGTTGTCGGTTATATCCAGGGATATTCCTTCAAGCTGCTTTTCGAATAATTGATCAATAGTCTCCTTCTCTAAAATACTAACATTTCCGTGGATCCCATCATTAAGCAAGTAAGATAATAATTTACTGTAGTCTTCAGGAGAAGAAAAAAGTCCACCACCACCACTGTAGTTCTGTTTTTTATCTTTCGGTACCCTGTTAGGAATTTCTGCAATTTCTCCTGTTCCATCGTCTCCTCTTTCACCATAAGAGACGATCTCATTCTTAAGAGAATCCGGAACGTTAAACCAAGTGCGATCCATTCCTAGCGGGCCGGAAATTTGATTTCTAAAGTAGTCTTCCAAACTTAATCCAGACACTTTTTCTACCAATTTACCTACCCAATCTGTACTTGAACCATATAGGAATTTGGTACCGCTTTCAAATCTTCTCGGTGAGTCTTCATATTCCCAGTCAGAATTATCATGTTTTGCCAACAAAGAATCTGTAAAAAAATATCCAAAGCCAGATGTATGTGTTAATAAGTCTCTTAGCGTTATTGGATTTACCCCCTTAATAAGCTCTTTTTCGTCTGTCAAGATTGGGATAGATGTCATTTCAGGCATTAGAGTTGAAAGGTCCTGGTCTAATTCCAAGGAATCTTTTTCTACCAGTTGAAGAGCGGCGATACTTGTTAACAATTTTGTCATCGATGCAATTCTAAAAATATTATTCGTTCTGATCGGCGTGTTTTCATTCCAAATGGCGTTTCCATAAGTGTATTCTATTCTATCACCATCCTTATTCAACGCCATTGCAAATAAGCCTGGGAGATCACTTTTCTTCATAATGGAATCCATTTGAACAACAACGTTTTCCTTTGAGGGGAATAAATTAATTTGTTCCGTATATGCATTACAAGAGCTAATTGCGAGAAATAATACAAAACGGGAGATAGTATTTCGATGTATCATAACTATAAATTTGGTTTTAATGATAAAGAATTTTGTCTTCCACATGTCATTTCACCTAAGAACTACCCCATAGCATTGGGTAGGATATTATTGTTTAACCTGAAGAGATTGTCCGGATCGTATTTGTGCTTGAGTTTGGCCAACCGGGAATAATTTGGTCCGTAGGCAACTTTGACCCGGTCTATGCCGTCGTCATCGGCCAGCCAGTTTACAGCTGTCCCGTTGGTATGGGGTTCCACTTCTTTTCAACGGTCATAACCTGCCCCGTACCACAGGTCGGGGTGGAATCTCGCAATCTATAATCATCCCTACCATTGACATATAACTTTAAATCATATAATTTATTGATTAAACACTAATTTTTAAACCTACCACGCTGCGAGCGTTGCGGAATCGTCGCGCCCCCCTGAAAAAACTCAGGGCAGGGCTGCGAGAAACCCAATGTCATTTCCTTTCTGTAAATGCCAATTTTTTAGAACTCCGTGCGTCGCTTGCGTCATGCCTGACTGCCGTCCAGGCAGGCTCGATTTCATCTGAAACCATATGGTTGGTTTTCATGAAAATTTGGGTTTGGTGAAGTGTTCAATTAAATGTGTGAGAATATTGGGTTTGGTGCGCGTAAACGTTTGTATTAGACCCGAACAAATCTAAAAATTTCCGGAGGGAAGGAATGGTCCAAATGTTCCAAAAACTGTTACAAATGTTCCATGAGTAAGAATATTCAGTTTTAGTTGTTCTTCAAACATATTCCGCAGGCGAACGACCATATTGCTTTTTGAAGCATTTGGTAAAATAACTCTGGCTATTAAACCCGACTGCATAAGCCACTTCGGATATATTTCCGGATTTTTGTTCCAGAAGGCTCATTGCCCTTTTCAGTCTAAAAACCCCTATAAATTCAGTAGCTGAACAGTCGGTCAATGCCTTCAGTTTCCGGTGAAGGTTTGTCCTGCTCATCCCGATTTCCCTGCTGAAAATTTCCACGTCAAAATCCGAGTTCATGATATTTCCTTCTTAGGACCAAATATCGCTCCTGAATGTTTTGAGCAATGAATTGCCTTAGCTACGGGTTGTTCTCCACTATCAGGACAACTGGCAGTGTGCCGTTGGTGGATACAGTGGATTTTCGGTTGATCAACTAAAAGCTTCAATATTATTTTGCTTACGGAACATTAGTTTCAGTTTATGAAACATATGGATAAAACCAATACCAGGCTATTCTTTAGATTTGTTCAGGTTCTATGTCAACATAAATACAAATTTCATTTGCCATTTAGTGCAGAACATTGAATCTACCGGAAATTGAATTAAT
>PXCO01000351.1 GCA_003565295.1 Cyclobacteriaceae bacterium | reverse complement strand
TATAACGGAGAAAACATTGATCTCCCAAATTTTGTGGAAAAAGAGGAACACGTCAAAAACATCTATAACGCCAGCTTCAAGAATCTGCCGGATAACTTCCAGCATCTCAATAATGAGGCCATTCAAAAAACAAACGAAAACCCACCCCAATCCCCTTTCCTGCCCCAGCAGGAACCCGGTACCAAACCCGCCAATGCACTGGCCTATCAGTTGGAGGTGAATGGAGGAATGAAAAGGGCGGAAAACCAAGCAGAAATTCATTTTCACGCCTCCATTGAATGGTTTGGGAACAAAGCCCTGGGTGCCCCTTTCCATGTGTATACCCACAACCTAAAAGAGGGACCTAAAACTTTTTCATTTGCCGTCAAATCCGGTGATGCATTGTCTTACCAATGGCCACTAGATGCATTTAAGGAGGGATTATATGACTTGGAAGTGTATGGCCCCAATGGTTTTTTTAGGGGATTTAGAGGACAGGCATTTTCTCCTGAATTGGAAATCCAACTGAGTTATGTAAGAAACCGAATAGCGCGCGATAAAGCACATATTAACTTTCTACTTAAGAACCATGGCAATGCTTCCCTTAACTGCATGGTTCACGATAATGCATATGGTAAGGGAAGAAAAAAGCTGACCCTCAAGGGAGGGGAAGAAAAAAAACTGGCCATTGGCCTTGGGGAAAGCCATAATTGGTATGACCTTTCGGTAAAAGTTGAGGGGGACCACCACTACCTACAGCGGTTTGCAGGGAGGGTAGAAACAGGATACCCTTCAAGAACTGACCCTTTTATGGGAAGGGAAGTGGATGGCTTTTTAAAGAAAAAAGTTTGACTTTCCCGCCGCTAAAATTTGAGTTCCTCCTTCGCTCACCGGGAGGGAAATATTGATGGATTTAAGAGAGGTGGAGGAAGACAAATTAAGTAAATTAAGGGTTTTGTTTGGTTTGGCCAGACAGCGAAACCATGAAGCATTGAAATCAAAACAATAGGATTTATAAACAATTACAATTACCCAGTACCAAATGATGAGAAAAGACAATGTATTTTTCAAGAAAGTAGTCTTAGGAATCAGTTTGATTGGTCCTGGGCTTTTTTTAATCGGATATAATATCGGAACAGGCAGTATCACCACCATGGCCAAGGTCGGTGCGGAGCACGGAATGACATTGACCTGGGCTTTGGCTTTATCCTGCATTTTCACCTATGTCTTGATGGTGGCCTATGGAAAAACCACCCTGGTCACCGGTAATACTGCCCTTTACAATATCAAACACAAACTAAAGTTCGGGACAGTCTTAGCCATATATATCATCATTGCTTTAATTATCGGCGAAATAATGGCCTTAATGGGGATATTCGGGATTATTGCCGACCTGATACAGGAGGGTTCCAGGCTTGTTTTGGGAGGAGAAGGGTTTAGTACCTTTTGGATTACTGCTATTTTGGTAGTGGCACTTTATCTATTGTTTTGGTTTGGCACTTATAAAGTCTTTGAAAAGGTCCTGGTTTTCTTTGTAATTTTAATGGTTCTTTCCTTTATCCTCGTTTTTTTTCTCGTTAAACCCAGTTTCCCCACCATTGTTAGTGGGCTTGCCCCATCCATTCCCAATGAACCTGGGGCCATGCAGTTAATTGCTGCCATTGCAGGGACCACCTGCTCTGCAGCAGTATTTGTCATCAGAAGCACGGTGGTGGCAGAAAAAGGTTGGAGCATAGGGGACCTTAAGCATGAGAAAAAAGACGCCATGGTATCAGCTACTTTAATGTTTGTATTAAGCGTGATCATCATGGCCGTTTCGGCAGGCACCCTACATGTCATGGGTATGAAACTGGACAATACGGTGGAAATGATCACCCTGTTTGAACCCATAGGTGGAAAACTGGCAGCATTCATCCTGATATTGGGAATAGTAGGGGCTGGTATATCTACTGTTTTTCCCATTATCCTGATAGCCCCCTGGCTAATAAGCGATTTTAGGGGCAAACCCAGAAATATCCGGTCTACTTTGTACAGGGTGCTTGGATTTGTTGGGATTTTATTCGGTTTTGGCATGCAGTTTATGGAAACCCGTCCACCCCTACTGATGGTCTTTTCCCAAGCCTTTCAGGCATTTATATTGCCTGCCGTTGCCATTCCTGTATTTCTTTTGATCAACGATAAACTAGTCATGAAAGGGCATGCTGCCGGATTCAAAGAGAATATTGGCCTAGTTGCGGTAATTCTGTTTAGTCTGATCACGGCCTATTTTGCGGTGGCAGATTTTTTGTAAAGGTATCAATATTTGAGACCTAGTTGCTTCAACAACCTCTAAGCCGCAATTTTTAGAATTTAATTTCCTTTTTTTTCTTTTTTTGCCTATATAGTAAAGGAAAGCAGATGCAATGAAAAATTTCGTCAACCCCATTATTTAGAAATCCATGAAATCGAGCCTGTCCTGACGGCAGTCAGGGCATGACGAGATCGTCACACACAGGGATGCCCGGATAGCTATCGGGGCGTTGCGAGATTCTCCCGAAGCAATCCCGATAGCTACGGGACGGGACAGGCTACCCCGACCTGCGGTACGGGGCAGGTTATGACCGCTAAAAGCAAATTATAAACACATGAAATCGAGCCTGTCCTGACGGCAGTCAGGGCATGAGGAGAGCGACACACGGGGGGATGATTATCGTTGCGAGATTCCATCTGACCATAAAAAGACAATTATAAACAGATGAAATCGAGCCTGTCCTGACGGCAGTCAGGGCATGAGGAGAACC
>PXCO01000347.1 GCA_003565295.1 Cyclobacteriaceae bacterium | reverse complement strand
TAACTTCTTCCTGGGTTTGAAAGAGCCCTTCGGAACGGTAGCCAAACCATTCATCAAATTCACTGCCTTCCATTTTTACCTGAGCACCCAGAAACTGTATACCACCTAGATCACCCATGGTGGATCTGAAATCTGATAGGTTGAAGGAAACAGAATAAGTAAGGGCATTGATATCATCCGTCCATCCGATGTCAAATTCCCAGCCTTTGGTATACATTTCACCAGTATTTTGATCGGGGTTGTCAAATCCTATATAATCGGGGATCTCCAAGGGCAGCAGCATATCACGGGTCTTCTTTTGATAGTACTCACCGGTCATACGCAAACGGTAGTTGAAGAAATTAGCATCCAAGCCAATATTCCATGAAGTAGTGGTTTCCCAGGAAATATCCCGAATGGCATATTGCCATTGGGCGGCGGATTGTGATGCAACCACATTAGAACCCTGATGAAACAAAGCATTGCTGAAACCTATGGTAGACTGATAAGGGTAGTTACCGATTCTCTCATTACCAAGGGTACCGTAAGAACCTCTTAATTTCAAGAATGACACTGAGCCCAGCCCTTTCATAAACGATTCCTCAGACAAAACCCATCCGGCAGAAACGGATGGAAAAGCACCCCATCTGTATTCTCTGGCAAATCTGGATGAACCGTCATATCTCAAATTTCCCTGGATAAAATATTTGCCATCATAATTCCAGGAAACACGGCCGAAATAAGAATTGTATGCATTTTGCCACGCGGTTCCGGAATTGTCCCTGAATTCTAAAGGTCCCAAATTCAAATATGGAAAATTATCGAGCAGAAATTGGTCACGGGATGCGCCCAAAGATTCAAAATTGTTTTCAAAACTTTCGTGCCCTAGCAGAAAATCAAAAGAGTGGTTGCCAAACGTTCTATTGTAATTGGCCAAAAACTGTGTGGTGATTTGAACAGATTCACTTCTCGACTCTCCTAAATAGGTTGAATTAGCCCATTGTAAATTACCCAATACCTGTGTGGGGTCATCCCAAGCGGTGTATTGAACTTGTCTTTGAAAATTCTTGCCTTTATTAAAACCAAGGTTGGGTGACACCACAGCCGAAATTTTCAGTCCTTCTATCGGTGTATAATCTAAACCTAAGCGGCCACCGATCTGGTTTTCAAAATTTTCTCTGAAACCACCATTGTGTAACTGCCCATAAATATTGGCCCCGGTTTTTCCCTCGGCCACCCTTCCATCTCGCCAGGTGGCAGCGTACACAGGTGCATGTATGTGCATAGGATAAATAGGGTCTATACTTGGCTGTTTGGTGATCTCGCGCTTGAAAAACAGATCGGCTACAGCACTCAGTTTATTGGAAATAGTAATATCATTATTCAATCGTGCAGTGATCCTTTCATAGCTTCTGTGATCATATAAAGCACCGAAATTGTCATATACAATGGAAGCTTTTGACCTTACGAATTCACTGCCTCCTGATACGTCTATGGCATGACGTTGTCTGGGTGCTGCGCTGTTAAGGATCAGACCCATCCAATCCGTGTCAGGATACAGGTCCGGATTTTCTGCATTCAATGTTGAATAATTTTGGATCCACTCCTCAGGATACAGTGGAAATTCACTTCCTATATTTTGATTGTCATTCCACCTGAGTTCATTGGTCATTTCCATATATCGGGTTACATCAACATAATTAGGGAGCCGGGTTGGGGTTTCTATACCATATTCCATATTGTAATTCAAAGTGATCTGACCCTTTTTGGCACGTTTGGTGGTTACCACAATTACCCCGGCAGCGGCCCTGGATCCATAAATCGATGCAGAAGCAGCATCTTTCAAAACAGTTATACTTTCAATATCCTCAGGGTTTATGTCGTCAATACTGTTGATTGGTACTCCATCCATAATTATCAAAGGATTACTGTCACCTATGGAGGTAATACCTCTTAAGCGTATGGTTGCCGATGAACCAGGTGCATTATTGCTACGCGTCACCATTACCCCAGGAACTGCACCCTGTAAGGCCTGGGATACCTGAGATGTACGTCTTTCAGAGATTTCTCTACCTTCTATAACGGAAACAGCACCTGTAATATCGCTTTTTTTCTGGGTCCCATATCCCACAACTACCACCTCTTCCAAAGAACTCTCATCCTCCACCATCTCCACATTTATCGTATTGGAAGTGCCCACGACCCTTCTTTGCCTATCATACCCCACAAAAGAAAACACCAAAACAGCGCCTTCTTCTGCATCCAGAGAATATTGCCCATCTATATCTGTCACCGTTCCCAGGCTGGTACCTTCTATTACAATGGTCACCCCTGGCATTGGCTCACCGTTTTCATCAACTACAGTTCCGGAAATAGTTATGTCGTAATCTCCAAAATTAATACTGACAGTACTATTTCCATTTTCTAGAACCCCAACATGAATGTTTTCATTTACCTGGGTAAAACTCAAAGAAACTTGACTTCCGATTTCACTTAGTACCCGATATAAAGAAACCCTGCGCTCCTCAATACTAATAAGTCTATTTAAATCCAACTTATCATGATTATAGGTGAATTTGAAATCCGTCTTGGATTCAATATTCCTAAAGAAGCTGGACAAAGGTTCATCTTCCATATTTATGGACACCTTTACCTCCTCAATCGTCTTCCGCTGCGCATTCCCGTCGCTGGCCAAAATGACCGCGCACAGAAAAAGCTGAAACAGGAAAGCATAAATTAATCGTTTGGACAGCATAATAAGTTGCCTCAGTATAGTTTTTTTCATAATATTGAATAGTTTAAGTGATTGATAACTTGAACGCTTGCCTTTATTTCCTGAAAACTTATGAAGGCAAGTTCAGGCAGGGCCCCATTCTCCCCAGAAAGGGTCCTGCCCTTGTTTTATCCCGTATCCAATTTTTTCATTTTTCTTTTATTTTGGGTTGTATAAAGTTACTTTCCTGTTTTCTATATTGTATTGCATTCCTGAAGTGATAAATATCCCTCTCAATACATTTTCAAGGGTTTCATCTTTGTAAATGCCGGAATATTTCCACTGGCTAGACACCTTCCCCTTGAGGGTCATTTCAACGCCGTACCAATTCTCGATTTTTTGCTTCACGTCCTCATAAGAAGCAGAACGGAAAACCAATATCCTGTCCTTCCATCCAGTTATTTCCAGGGTATCAAACCCTGTCTTAAAAAATCTACCATCTTCTTTGATGGCCAACATTTCCATCGGGTCTAAACGGACCTGATTGCCTTTGCTGTCCTTTACCTGAACTATACCGCTTACCAAGGCTACGGACAAGTCTTTGTTCGCTTCTTTTACATTGAATGAAGTCCCCAGTACCTTAATTTCCGTATTATTGGCAAAAACACTGAAGGGTTTTCCGTTCCTTTTGACTTCAAAAAAAGCTTCTCCCGTAAGTTTGACCCACCGTTCTCCCTGGTTGAACGCTGCAGGATATTCAATTTCACTATTCGCATTGAGGAACACCCTGCTGCTGTCTGCCAAAGTAATGATGGACTTTTTTCCGGCCGGTACATTTCTAAAAACTGTGTTTTCCTCCACAACGACAGGAATTTCTGGTTGTAGCCCAACAAGCATGTGATAATGGATCATCCAACCACAAAATCCGAGAAGGAAAAAAGCGGCAATGTTTCTCAGGGGGTAAAACGAAAACCAAGATGTTGTTGTTGGTTGGTTTTCGGTTTTTTGCTTTCCTGCTTTGATAATGGTCTCAAAGGCATCCACATACATTTCATCGGAAAGTTCCGGGGAATTGGCATATTTCACAGATCTAATTATCGACGCTGCCTCCATCACCGTTTCCCTTTTTTCAGGATGTTGTTGCAACCACTTATTCCAAAAATGGTGGTTGTTCTTATCCGGACTTTTCACCCATTGGATAAAAAATTCATCAGAAAGAAAATCTAAAATATCGTAATCTTTGTATTTCATTTTTTACTTTTCTCTATCTTAATAATAGGACTGATGCATTATTTTATTATAATGCATTTCAAGGTAGCCAAAGCACGGTAAATGATTTTTCTTGCCGATTTTACTTCGCTAAATTCCATGGCTTCAGCTATTTCCTTATAACTCATGCCCTCTTCATAAAACAATAAAATGGCCTGCCTTTGCCTCGCTGTCAGCTGATTCAACGCCTGCCTGACCAATCCTCTTTTTTCTTCCTCTTTTTCCCGCTGTATCAAAATGGACTCATGGGATAATGTGATCGGGAAAAAATTTTCATTTTGCTCAATTGAATTTTTTTCAAAGGATTTACCCTTACCGAGCTTCCTTATAATTTCCCGCTGCAGGGATATGAATAAATACCCCTTAATACTATTGACCTTACTTAAACTCCCCCTTTTCTCCCGCAACTGGATAAAAATATTTTGAACGCAATCCTTGATCAATGCTGTGTCGCAGGTTACCTGAGACCCATACCTGAACATGCCTTTGATATGTACCCTGTAGATAAAATTAAAAGCCAACTCATTTCCCTTGTCGAAAGCATCCCAAACCTCTTCATCCGTTTTGCTTTCAAATTGTTGTAAAGATTCGCTTTGATTCAAGGGCAAAACCAATTTGGTAGGCGAAAGGATTTCCTTTTTTTCAGGCTTCATTGGGGTTTATTTTTGATCAGTGTTCTATGGTTAAGAGTGTCTTTTTCCATCAAATGACCCCAAAAAAAATGAAAATTTTAAAAAAATTTAATTTAATATTTTACTATAGGTATTAAATAAAAATTATAAACTAAATATAATAAAAAATAATAAAATATTATACTGAAATTAATAAAATTTTTAATTCAAAACCGAAGTTTCGCTTAAAACAAAAAAGAGGGGTCTTGGGCCTTATTTTGTTAATTTCGGATAAAATTTTTATTTTGATAAAAATCTTTGTCCAAGTCGGGTAGGATTGGATAAGGTATATCTGGATTCCCCTTTTTCGAAATTTAGTCCTTTGAAAAAATTATGGAATGGGCTAAAGCCGCATACCTATTGATATATTGGCTGCTGAACCCGCATCTTTGGATAGGTTTAAATAACCCTATTAATTCCCTTAATAGCCCCCTGATTTTTGCCCCTTTATTTTAAAATTAATATTCTTCAATTTTGCCTCCTGATTTAGCTGTAGGCTATAGAATGTTTGTTGATACCAAGAAACCAATTAAACTCAGTAAAATTTCCCTTAAAACCTCTGGAAGTATTCTCTTCAATGTTAGGAAAAAAATGTTGCAGATATACAAGCTTACTATTTCTCTACACCATCCACAGCAACCTTGGCCTTACCGGTCACTTTCCGTTTGGCGGCTGCCTTGTCCAGCGCCACATTTATCTCAAAACCTATAAGAATGATCACAGAAGTGATCAGTAACCACAACATCACGGCTATCATTGTCCCTATAGATCCGTACAGTTTGTTGTAGCTGGCAAAATTATTCAGGTAAAAGCTAAACAAGTAAAAACTAAATGTGATCAGTAATCCGGCCACCATAGAGCCCGTACTGAAAAAACGCCATTTGTCATGCACCGCCGGGGCAAACCTAAAAATATATGCAGTAGCCACCATAAAGAGCATCAGCAACACAAAAAAACGGAAGGAGGTCAGGGAATAATAATAGATATTGTTGGTCACAAATTCGTATTCTGAGATGCGCAGCAAAAGATTACTGCCCACCAGCATCACCAAAACCGCACCGCATATACATAATACCAGCACCAAAATGATACTCACTGCAATGAGTCTTGTCTTAAAAAAACCCCGCAAATCGCGGGTGCGATATACTGCATTGAAGGCATTCATCATCGACATCACCCCGTTTGTGGATAAGTACAAGGCCAGGAAAAACCCAAGGGAAAGCAGGCTTTGCCTGGGACGGCTCACTATGTCCATAATGGTAGGTGCCACCTCTTCGTAGATGTTTTCCGGCATCACGTCCCGCACAAAGAGTAGGATATTTGCTGTGGTGACATCTGGGAAAAAGAATTGTATATATGGAATGGTATTAAGGAGAAATAGAAGCAATGGAAACATGGCCATGGTAAAATTGAAAGCCATGGCTGAACCCCGCTCTATCACCTCATCTTTACGAAGCTGCTCCAAAAAAATCCTTCCGACATCGTATAAGTTTTGGTCAGGATTTCCAAAATGGATGGGCCTTAGCCTCAAAGCCTCTTTCTGAGCCCACCCCGAAAGCTTGTCCAGTGATTTATTCAAAGCTACTCATTGATAGTTAAAGGTTTAAAATAGGGTCTTAGTACCTCCATCAAATAGGAAGGTGGCCTACAGGGACGATGGTTATCAGTGCGAAGGAAGGTGAGCAGGGTTTCCCCTTGATGTATCAAATCCCCTGCTTCATTCAAAATATCATAATGAAACCTGATCCTGATTCCCGGCATCTCCTTAATACTGGTGCGGATGGTTAAATGCTCATCATACCTGCCGGGTTTAAGGAAGCGACTATGGTTTTCCAAAACAGGCATCATCACGCCATCTTCTTCCATTCTACTGTATGAAAACCCAATAGAACGCATGGCCTCTACCCTACCCACTTCATAGTAGGATGCATAATTCCCATAATAGACATAGCCCATCTGATCAGTTTCTGCATACCTTACTCTTATTTTGGTCTCGGATACGTACATAACTACTTGATATTATTGATAGATTTTGGCTGCGTTCAATGCATTTTGATAGCGACGGGCATTGTTCATATGGTCTCTTAAGTTTGTGGCAAAGGCATGATAACCCGAAAAGTCCTCTTTTGCACAAAAATACAAATAATTGTGTTCCTGATAGTTAAGTACAGCTTCCAAAGCAGGAATATCGGGAAGGTTGATAGGTCCTGGGGGCAAACCCGGATACTTGTAAGTATTGTAGGGGCTATCTATTTCCTTATGCACATTGAGCACCCTTTTGATCCCAAAATCTCCCATGGCATATACCAAGGTGGGGTCTGCCTGTAAAAGCATATTGCGGTTCAACCTGTTTATATACACCCCGGCCACCTTGGGTTGTTCATCTCTTTTACTTGTTTCTGCCTGCACAATGGAGGCCAAGGTGGCCACCTCTCTAGGGTTCATGCCTATGGAAGCGGCTTTTTCCATTCTTTCCTCCGTCCAGAAGCGGTTATACTCCTGGTGCATGCGATCAAATAGCGCGTTGGGGGTCACATTCCAGTATACCTCATAGGTGTTGGGAATAAACATGGCCATTACTGTGGCGGGCTCAAAGCCAAACTTTTGCAGGTTTTCGTTATCTTCCAACAAAACCAAAAATTCATCCTTTTCCATTTCCAGGCGTGCCGTAATTTTTTCGGCAAGATCCTCATGGGTGCGTACATTGTTAAAGGTGATATTTACCGGGGTCTGCTTTCCCAATCTTAACAACCCCACCAGCTCACGGTTGCTTAGCCTTGGAGGGATTTCATAGCGTCCAGGTTTCACCCTATCCTGGTATTTCATCACCTTGGCCACAAAACTAAAGGTAATCACATCCTGGATCACCTCGTTAATAAGCAAGCTGTCCCGGACTTGGTTAAAATCCGCATCTTTGGGTATCTTTAACATAAAGGAGTTTTCCTTATCCACCAAGGTATTCGCCCCGAAAAAGGCCTGGTAAAAATAAAAGGTGAAAGACGTGAGCAGCACTGAAAACGCCACCATTCCAATCAACCAATATTTCCTGTTTTGTTCCATGCTTCCTTAATATGTTCAATTAACCGTTTTTTGGAGGTTCCTCATCCTTTTTGAAACGGCGGATCGCAAATATAACACATAATAATAAGAAAGGATTTTGAGGTTTTTCCTTTGACCTTTCAAATTATTGTTAAATTCCATAAATCGCTTTTATTTAAAAAATAATTAATTTACTTTACGAATTATAAGGTTCAAAGAGCCTTACCATTTTGTCCTTATTCAGGAAACGACTTGATATATGCCAGCAGAATTTATCAAAATACACCCTGAAAACCCCGATTTTAGGCGCTTGCGCAGGGTGGTAGATGTTTTAAATGATGGAGGAGTGATTATATATCCCACGGATACTATTTACGGTTTAGGCTGTGGTATCTTTCATCCTAAATCCATAGAGCGGATTTGTCAAATCAAAGGTGTAAAACCACAGAAGCAGAACTTTTCTTTTATCTGCTATGATTTGAGTGACATTTCCGAATATACCCGGGCACTCAACACCCCTGTGTTTAAAATGATGAAAAAAGCATTGCCTGGTCCCTTCACCTTTATATTGGAGGCCAATAACAATGTGCCCAAACTTTTGAACAACAAGAAAAAAACGGTGGGAATTAGGGTGCCGGATCATCTTATTCCCAGAAATCTCGTAAAAGAACTTGGACAGCCTATCATCACCACATCCATAAGGGATGAGGACGACGTGATAGAATATAGTACGGATCCGGAGTTGATTTACGAGAAATACAAAGACCTGGTGGATGTGGTCATTGATGGAGGCTACGGAAAGAATGTGGCTTCCACCATCCTGGACTGTACCGGTGAGACAGTGGAAGTAGTAAGACAGGGCTTGGGTGAACTGGAAGAAATTTCCTGATTCCTCTTTGGAAAGAGTTGCGAATCCAAAATGCTTACCCTACCTTGATCGCCAAAGCACTGTGGATGACTAAAGGAAAGGTATTGGCAGCCGACCTGTTTTATCTGCCCAATTTGGAGTTTTTCGCACTCCTTATGCAGGCAGAGGCCCTGTGGATCAACAGTGAAGATGTCTACGTGAAACAGACGTATAGAAACAGGACTGAAGTGCTTTTGGCCAACAAAGTGGAGAGGTTGACGGTGCCCATTTTAGAGGGCAACCGTCAAAAAGCATATAAAGAAGTAAAAATCGACTATGCCCAAAAGTGGTTGAATGTTCACCTAAGAGGCATAAGAAGCGCTTATGGTAAATCCCCTTTTTTCGAATATCTTTATCCGGACCTGGAGCGGATTTACCAGCGAAAGCCAGCCTTTCTTTGGGAACTTAACCTGGAGTTACTGACACTTTGTCTTCAATTTCTAAGAAAAGATGTCAGCATAGTCGAAAAGGATATATGTGAGGCAAATGGTACGCTATTTGACGTCAGAGGGACAATCAGGGCCAAAGAGCCGCATGGAAGTAGAGGTTTTTATCACCCATACCCCTACCTGCAGATGTTTGGCTTAGACTTTGTTCCCAATTTAAGCGTTATAGATTTGTTATTTTGCGAAGGCCCGGCATCCGAAAGGATACTCTCGCTTTCTCAGAAAAAGAAAATGAACAATACATGAACCTATTGTGTTTTTAAAACAAATTCGATAACATTATACGTGTAATTGAAAAGTTGTCAAGAAAGGAATTAAATGGAAGCAAAATTTTCAAATAGAGTCAAAGAGGTGATCTCCCTGAGTCGTGAAGAAGCATTGCGGCTTGGCCACGATTATATAGGTACAGAACATCTCTTGTTGGGGATGATTCGGGAAGGTGAAGGTGTGGCTGTTTCCATTCTTAAGAAATTGGGGGTGCCATTGGATGAACTCAGAAATTCTGTGGAGCGGGCAGTAAAAGGTACCGCCAACCACAATGTGAAAAACCTCGCCAATATCCCCCTGACCAGGCAATCTGAAAAGGTATTGAAAATCACCTATTTGGAAGCTAAAATATTCAAAAGCCAACTCATTGGCACAGAACATCTTTTGCTTTCCATATTAAGGGATGAGGACAATATCGCCACTCAAATTCTACAAAAATTCGACGCCACTTACGATGCAGTGAAAGAGATGCTAGAGTTTCAAACCGATCAGTCTCCCCGCTCCGGTACAGAGGCGGACGACACAGACGATGAAGGCAGCAAGTTATTTGGGTCTTCCAGTGGATCTTCCAGCTCCAAAGGAGCCGCGGAAAAATCAAGAACCCCTGTATTGGATAATTTCGGTAGAGACCTCACCCGTATGGCGGAGGAAGATAAGCTAGACCCAATCATAGGTAGAGAAAAGGAAATCGAAAGGGTGGCTCAAATTCTTTCCCGAAGGAAGAAAAACAACCCTATTCTTATCGGTGAACCCGGTGTGGGTAAAACCGCCATAGCAGAGGGACTTGCGCTGCGAATCGTACAGAAAAAAGTATCCCGCGTACTCTTTAACAAGAGAGTGGTGACCTTAGACCTGGCCTCACTGGTAGCCGGTACTAAATATCGGGGTCAGTTTGAGGAAAGGATGAAAGCCGTGATGAACGAATTGGAGAAGTCACCCAATGTAATCCTATTTATCGACGAGCTTCACACCATTGTCGGTGCGGGGGGAGCAAGTGGCTCTTTGGATGCCTCCAATATGTTTAAGCCTGCCTTGGCAAGGGGGGAAATCCAATGCATTGGTGCCACTACCCTGGATGAATACAGACAGTACATTGAAAAAGATGGCGCTTTGGCCAGAAGATTTCAAATGGTGATGGTGGATGCCACCTCCCCAGAGGAGACGGCCCAAATTCTTCAAAACATAAAGGACAAATATGAAGATCACCATAACGTTATTTATACGGATGAGGCTATTCAGGCCTGTGTAAATTTATCGGATCGGTATATTTCTGATAGATTCCTGCCGGACAAGGCCATAGACATACTGGATGAGGCCGGAGCCAGGGTGCACATCAACAATATTCATGTACCTGAAAACATCCTAAAATTAGAGGAAGAGGTAGAGAAGATAAAAATAGAGAAAAACAGGGTGGTAAAGTCTCAGAAATATGAGGAAGCCGCCCAGTTGAGAGACCGGGAGAAAAAGCTTCTGGAACAGCTCGATAATGCCAAAGCCAAATGGGAAGAAGAAAGTAAAACCAAGCGTTATACCGTCGAGGAAGATAATGTGGCTGAGGTAATAGCAATGATGACAGGTATACCTGCCAAAAGAATCGCCCAAAACGAAGGTACCAAACTTCTGAGCATGGGCGAGGAACTTAAGCACAAGGTGGTGGGGCAAGATGATGCCATCAAGAAACTTACCAAGGCCATTCAAAGAACCAGGGTAGGTCTCAAAGATCCGAAGAAGCCCATAGGCTCTTTTGTATTCCTAGGTCCTACTGGCGTGGGTAAGACTGAGTTGGCCAAAATGTTGGCAACCTACCTGTTTGACAAAGAGGATGCCCTTATCCGTATAGACATGTCGGAGTACATGGAAAAATTCAGCGTATCCAGATTGGTAGGTGCTCCTCCAGGCTATGTAGGTTATGAGGAAGGTGGACAACTTACTGAAAAGGTAAGAAGGAAGCCTTACTCCGTGGTATTGCTGGATGAAATTGAGAAAGCACACCCTGACGTGTTCAATATCCTCCTGCAGGTGTTGGATGATGGTATACTCACAGATGGACTGGGAAGAAGGGTAGACTTTAGAAACACCATCATCATCATGACCTCCAATATTGGAGTGAGAGACCTTAAGGATTTTGGGGCAGGGATTGGATTCTCCTCAAAAGCCAAGCAGGAAAACATGGACGATGTGATGAAGTCAACCATTCAAAGTGCGCTTAAAAAAGCCTTTAGTCCAGAATTCCTTAACAGGTTGGATGATGTGGTTATCTTTAACAGTCTTTCTAAGGATCATATCCATGAGATCATAGACATAAATCTCAGGAAGTTGTTTGTTAGGATCACAGAACTGGGCTACCAGATCCAACTTACGGATAAAGCAAAGGATTTCCTTTCTTAAAAGGGCTACGACCAGCAATATGGTGCTAGACCTCTGAACAGGGCCATACAGAAATATCTGGAAGATGCTATTGCCGAAGAAATACTGAAAGGGGAACTTTCAGAGGGAGATGTGATCACCGCAGACTATCCTGGAGAAGGTGATGCCTTGAGTATTAGCGTAACCAAAAAAGAAAAAGCAGATTAGCGTCTAAAATGTAATAATATAATTTAGTCCCTGTGGATAATGTCCACAGGGATTTTTTTCTGCAAAATTTATTTTAATCTTTAATAAGTGGATCCCTACCTATAGAATAAACTCCGAAACTTAATTTCACTCCATATTTAATCATTATCCTAAGAAGAATGTTGGTATCATGGTTCCCTTTCTCTCACTAATAGGGAGCTCCACATAATTTTCTGTCAAATTCTGAAAGTTCCGGATACTTATTTTTAACCGTACCCTAGTTTGGTAAAGCATGAATTTCAAATTACATCAAATTGAATTGATGATTTTTCGATGTAAGAAAAAGGTCAATCATGAAATCGAAAAATTTCTTTTTTTGTTCGTTATCCGGGGTATTTCTGGTAGTAATGCTCACTGGATTGATCTGCTGTGACCAACAGGATGGAAACG
>PXCO01000120.1 GCA_003565295.1 Cyclobacteriaceae bacterium | reverse complement strand
GCAAGAAACACCAACAGTTGTTCCAGAAAAGGGACATTCCTAATGGCATACCTGTTAATGATGTCCCGATAAACGATCGTGTTGTAGATGTTTTTCAGGTATTCAAAAACCACTTCGTCTTCAAGGGGCAAATGAATCAAATATGGTAGTCCCCCGTATTTCAAGTATTTTTCTAAACTCCCACTGCCCTCTATGAGCCCATGAAAGTCCACAAACTCTGCATAGGAAAGGCTATATACCTGTATTTCTATATATCTGCCGCTCAGGAATCCGGCAATATCTCCCGAAAGCAGGTTGGCATTGCTTCCTGTGCAATAAATATCAAGATCTTCATGCAGCAATAAAGAACGAAGTGCTGACTCAAAATGCGGTATGTCCTGGATTTCGTCAATAAAAACAAAGGTCTTCCCGGCATTTGATTTATGAGTAAGTATGTAATCATTTAAATTTTCTGCGGACTTGATAAAGGAAAATGCCAAATCTTCTTTATTGATGTAAAGTATTGAGGCCTTTTTATTTTCCTTTTGAATCAACTGTATAACCTGAAATAGCAAATAGCTTTTTCCCACCCTACGTTGCCCGGTCAATACCTTGATGATGTTTTTGCCAATAAAGGGACGTAACTTGTTCAAATAAGTCGACCGAACGCGAATATGAGGTGGTAATTTGATTTCCATTTCTATATATACATTTATAACCTGATGTAGTATTACGTAAAGTTATAAATATAATTATAATTTAGAAATCCCATTAGTGTTATTGGCTAATTATTTAAGGGATTGGGAGCACACAAAATCAGGGTGCCGCTAGGTACCTAATGTGGGTAAAAGAATCGATTGCAATAGGATCACCGTCTTGTTCGGAACGGAGGGTTTGCGGTTTTGCCCTCACCCCACCCCTCTCCTCCACTAACCACTTCGTTCTACGGGATTTGCAACTTGAGGGAGAGGGAGGTTGTTTGCGTTTTGGGAAAAGGCGCTTGGAGTTTTGTGTTTAAAACCCATCTGTGCATCTGTGGCTACAAGATACTCCATTAACTGCAGAACATCCTTGCTCCAACAAACATCAAACGACCACGACAGTGGTCAAACCTTTCAATAGCCCGGGGCTGAAGCCCGGGATGTTGGGAAAAACAATGCCCTCACAGCAAGGGGGTGTATGATTACGGTTCCACATGGGTTTTTTAGGTGAATTTGATTGATTTATCGAATGGGGCACCCGCCCGAATGCTTGGTCACGGGAGTTCAACCCCTGCCGGGGTTGGGGAATCGGCGTTGGATCGTTTAATCCCCGAGCTGACGCACGGGGCTAATGGGGTTGAAACCCATGCGGGTTTCTTTGAAGATGTCGGAGATGGGGTCCACTCTTATCCTAAGTTGTGTGACCTTAAAGGTCTTGGCCTTTTGGGGTTGTTGTGTGCGAAAGCGATCCCAATCAAAAAATGTGTTCTTGGTTCTGGTACAAGACCCTGAAGGGGTCCAACAACAATAACTCGAATAACCATCGGAGCTAACCCCTAGGAAATAGGATACAAGACCACAAAAGTGGTCAAACCTTTCAATAGCCCCGGACGGCAGTCCGGGGTTTAGTGAAAGAAACCATAGCCCCACAACCACGGAGTGGTTGAACTCTACTGCACTTCTTTGCTGGGAGGAATATATTTTGATAAGCCTAACCTTGTTTCGGGATGAGGGGTGGGTGAAAAATGTTGGGCTTCGAAAGGTTGGTCATTGCCCCCCACCTTGTTTCCACCACCCCCTTTTTCCCCCTCCTAAAACAGGAGGGGGAAAGATCGAATCGTTGTTTTTGCCCCGGAAGGGAAGTTGAATTTTAGAAACCGATGTGCCGCCGTTCGGGATTGATAATCCCCCAGAACAAAATCTGAAACAATGTTCTTGACGTGGGCATGAACCCCCATCACTCAGAAAAAATACAGTCAACCGAGATGGATGGGACTCCGAAATCCTGTGTTTTTTTTACGAGGTTGTGCGGACTGCGGATTGTAAATCCGCTTTAGCTGTCCACGAAATAACAAATTTCGGGAAACGGAGAGCCAACCCTCCAGGTTTTCCGAACCTGGAGGGTTTTTTCGGAGGGGAGCTCTACCATGGTGGGGTTGGAGGGTTTGACTTTTCGGGACTAGTTCAAAAAAAAAAGAACTATGATTTTTTACCTGGTCATATAACTAAAAAAAATATGTGATAAATTTTAATTATTCAAAAAAACAATTTATTTTTATTTGACAAACAGCTGTTTATATCACTTTCCAATGTTTAACCCATTTTTCGCTCCCGGTTCCGTGTCAACGGAGTAGTACCCTTAATACTATACCCTAAATCTTTGAATCAGGCTATTAATTCATCTGCCCGGCAATTTTCGACCCCATTGACTTGGGGATTGTCAACTTATTAACCTGTAGGTCGGGCTGTAACGTGGAACCTCCTTATCGGAGGATAATATTAGTAGGAAACCTATTAATGCCATATTCAGCAACACCTATGGAAAATGAAAAACTCAAAAATTTGTATCTGTCTATTTCTGCTGATCTCCTGTAGCCAACTTGAAACGGCACAGGATCCTCAACCGCAAGCCTATTTGGATGAAATCGAGGAATTTAAAAAGCTATATGCAAAAGGATTGGATTTGGCCATGGAGGTAATCGGAAAAGAATCGGCCCTACATAAACCCGCAGACCCCTACCTGATAGGGGAACACCTTGTAGGCGAGATCGTGGATGTGATGGCACGGGAACTGATGGGACTCGAG
>PXCO01000022.1 GCA_003565295.1 Cyclobacteriaceae bacterium | reverse complement strand
CTAAACCCAACAATTGCTTTCTTTTCCTAAATGTTTAACCAAATATATATGGGCAAAAGCTACCAAAAAAACCAATGTAAATGAAGTCACTCAATACCGTAATAAAGTGAAAGATTCAAGGATTTGTTAAGCAATGGGTGAACGGTCAATGGAATTATATTTTTTGAAGAATTTACGTGGGGGACCAGGTATTGATAGGTAGGTGAGCCGCTCCATATTTCGCGGAGAGGTGTCATAATCTTCGAGGTCCTGTAGACCTGAAAGGGCGTAATCTTCCGGCCTGGCCATTTACTTGCAGGTGAGTTTTCGACTTGGTAGATTTTTAGAAATTTGGGTTTTCAAGGTTGTTAGTGATTGCCCTCTCTCCAGTGCTATCCTCACTTAACTAATTCGTTATAAGGTATTTGCAACTTGAGGAAGAGGGAGCTTGTCTATGTTGGAGGAGAGTGAATGTCTTCCTTCATCAGCAGCGGTGGTTCCATATCCATTCCGGGAAGTGCTGGTTGAGGTTAGATTCATGGGAAATGGTGGATACGTATTGAATAGTACAGCACGTCTATTTATAATTTAAAAATCTCATTAAATGAATGATTAACATACCTCTAACTACCAAATTCTGCTAAGTTCTTTTGGCTCGAATAGCTTCAGCATTACCATCAATTCATGGGTATTACCTAAAAACTGTCTACTTGTGGTTGTAGGGAATTCATATACATACCCTAACCTCATATTACCTACCAAATATCCAAAATGGAGTGAATTGGCATAATTGAACCGACGCCCGGCCCCAACCCAGAAAGTATCAAGCATCAATGCCTTCAAGTTGATTTCCGTGTTATCTGCAAATCCATTCTGTTTTCTGTAGAAAAAATTCCCAATGCCCGTGATGCTTTCGCTAAACTGGTGTCTGTACCCGGTCTGCACCATTATGGATACAGGATTACTGTCCATAAAATTATCCCCAGTGGACAACCTTCCCCCGTTGACATTATGCATGCCGTAGGAGATATAATAGTTTTCATGGGTAAGTGCCAACCCCAGGTTAAAATCAATGATCTGCATGTTGGCAAAACTTCCTAAATATTGACCAATCGCTACGTCCTGTGACTGCTCAACCGTCAATGCATTACCATCTAACCTGACAGAGAGATAGTTAACCCCTGCTCCAAGCCTAACGTTGTGTTTGTCAGAAATCCTGATCCGGCTTGCATAAGCGGCGATAAGTTCAGTTTCCCTAAAAGCCCCATAGGTATCATGTAGCATATTTAGACTCATGGCATTTTTTCCCATAAGGGCAGGGTCCTCCAATCCTCCCAACTCTCCAAAGTCAAGTTCCAAACTCAGGAACTTTGTCTTGGGCGCTCCTTCCACACCACTCCATTGATTTCTTACAAAGCCCCTTACCGCACTCCCTTCATAACCTGTCAACCCTGGATTATAATAACTTTGAAACTGAGTAAACTGGGAAATGTATTTTCTGCTCTGGCCGAAAGTTTCTACAAACAAAAAGAAACTTAGTACTATTCCTAAAATTAAGCATCTATTTTTCATGGCCGTATTATCTGGTGATAAGATTGATGGTACCTGACCTTATTTGCTTGGGTTCTTTTGTTTCGAGAACATAGATGTAGGTTCCTGTGGGTAACGGATTACCCTCAAAGGTGCCATCCCATCTAGCCCTTGGATCCGAAGTCTTAAAGACTATCCTACCTGCCCTGTCTACCACTGTGATACTTATCCCATCAAACCCAAAAAGGTCCTGAACCCCCCAAGTATCGTTCACCCCGTCTCCATTTGGTGAAAAGGAATTGAACACCTCTATCTCATCCAACCCAGGTAAATCAAAGGTCAATGTGAAAGTCTTCGTGATTGTATTTCCCGCCCTATCGGTACTACTCACTTCAATTATAAAATCCTTTTGGCCAGGAACTTTCATGCTGTTGTTCCATCTCAGGACATTCCCTTCAATAACAAAATACCTGTTTTCGCGACCGCCATCCGTGAGTTCATATATATGGGAATCATCCGCTGGATCGATAGTTGCCAATTCTCCTATTGGAATGTCCGGGTTTCTTTTCTGATTGGTGACGCTCAGCTGAATATCCTGTGGCATTGGTTTTTCATTGATAAATACCATCAAACTGGCCTGTACCTGTTCTGGATTGATAATGTCATCAGTCAAAGTCAAGGTGCCTTCCAGACTATGGATCCCAGACTCAAAAGGTTCATAACCTATTGACTGCCAAACCACATTTAAACTCACTGTCTCGTCATTATTCAGAATTGCTTGTGCTTCTTCGGGAAGTGTCAAAGCATTAAAGGGTGTATTCCAATTTACCTCCAGCATTTCAAATGCTGCTACGGCTTCCACCCTTAGAGCTTCCACTGTAATAATAAATGAAGCCGAGTTGATATTGCCACTAGCATCCTTGGCGGTCAGTGTTATGGTATGGTCCTGTTCGGGTGTCAACTTACTACCGGGTATTGGGCTTTGATAAAACTCAACGGTCTCACAGTTGTCTTCTGTAATGGATGAGGTTATGAAATCAGGTAATACATAACCAGTTGAGTAACCAACAAGTACCTTTTGATCTTCAGGAACATTCAGAATTACAGGAGGGATTTTATCTGTTATTTTGACGGTAACGTTTACTGCAGATTCATTGCCGGAAGCATCCCTGACCCTAAGCAAAACTTCATTGTCACCCAGATTTGAACAGTCAAATATAGTTTTGTCAATGGAAATTGATGCAATGGCGCAATTGTCAGTCGATCCACCATCTACCTGGGAAGCCAATAGCGTAGCCGTCCCATTTTCATCTAGGAATAGCTCGACACCTCTGCCTATTGCCGTTGGTGGCAGATTATCTCTGACAGTAATGGTGAACTCTTGGACCGTTTCGTTTCCGGATCCATCCTTTGCTGTGAGGGAAACTTGCTGTTCCCCTATATCGGCACAACCAAATGAGGTTTTATCCAAAAGCAGGCTCTCGATTTTACAGTTATCCGTAGAACCATCATCTACCATTTCGACCGTTAATCTTCCATTACCATCGTCTGCAAGGTTGACCACTATATTTTCCCTGACCTTGACCAATGGGGATTCTTTATCCTCCACAACAATGGAAATTGTCCCCCCTGCTGTTTTACCTCTGGCATCTTTGACCGTAACCTGATAGTTTCCGGCTTCCAGTGCATCAAGAAACTCAGTGCCGGGAGATATTGGCTCACTACCTTTAAGCCAGGTAAATTCAAATGGCGCAATACCCCCGGACACCTTCGCTTGGATTGAACCATCGGCTGCGTTTTCACAACTCAAGGATGAGCCTTCCAATGTGACAGTCAGAATTTCCACGAATTTTGCTTTTAGATTTTTATCCGTATCCATTTCTAAAGAAACTGAGGCCTCAGAGGAATCAGCGTCACCCTCCCAAGCTACAAACTCCCATCCTGTGGCAGGGTTTGCAGTCAGGGTAACTGTGGCACCTGACTCATATTGACCACCTTCCGGGTCAATGGAGACAGCACCGCTACCTTCGGTTGTTATGTTGATTACAAAAACCGGCAAATCTCCCTCGATAAATATTGCCCTAATGGTCTTTTCACTGTCCATCACCAGCCTAAGGGAGGACTCAGTACTGCTGATATCACCTTCCCACCTTACAAAGGTCCAACCTTCTGCAGCGCGGGCTTCGATTTCAATTTCCTCCGACTCATTGAAAACATTGCCATTAGGCAAGCCGATAATTTCCCCTTCTCCTGAAACAGCCGTTTGAAGGGCAAAAACCTTAGAAATATTAATTTCTTCCTCAGGAGTGTTAAAACAGATAACATCTTCCTCGCTTACCCGGATACTATTATTTACATTGTCCTTGACAACTGTTGCCAAACAGTAATTTTTACCAGGAGACCCGCGGAAAATAAATTTTTCCCCAACTGCATTTTCAATACTTCGCAGCATGTAAGGTCCTCCATCTTCGGAAACAAAAACATCAAACCCTTTGACCCCACTGCCACCCTGATCATCCACAGCCATCACCGTAAAGCTCATCAGTGAATCAAATTCGACCAAAACATCTTTTATTTCAAGTAATGTGGGAGCCGCTGCATCTACCGTGTTGAATGTTTCATTGGTCAAAATCGGGGCATTAGTGTCAAAGAAGATATTGGCCATTGCTTTTAGACTATCTCCGGTTACCGTTTCCCTGCCTGCTTTGATAGTGTAAGAAACAAAGCCTTCACCTCTTGCTGTGGAATCATTCACCGGAAGGAACCCAGCCAAAGCTTCAAATGGTGGCAGACCTGTATTGGCATCCACGGACTGTAGGGCCCAGAAGAGTTCATTGTTCACAGGGTCAAGACCAAAGGTCACATTGACATCCACACCTATTTCAGCACTGGTATTCAGCTTGGTAGTGTAATTGGTCAATCCAGGAGGGACATCAAAGGTCATGTTCTGGAATCCAAAACCGTTCAGTCTAAAAGTGGCTGGGTCAAAATTCGGATCCAGTTGCTGTCTTACCACGACACGCTGTGCGGGGGCTGTCGCAAATTCCGGGTCGTTTTCGTAAAATATAGTAAAAGGCAGCTCTTCCTCTTTGGAAACAAAACGCTCATCCCCGTAGCCCTCAGGCCCAAGTATTTCATTGGGGTCACAAGAAGAAACAACAGGCTTGCAAAGCAATTTCTCGCCTATACATAAACCAGCATCTATACCTGCCCCAATTGGTGATCCACCCGCAAGGTTGGCACCAATACTTCCAATACATAATGCTGCTTTATCTTCCCCTTTTGTAGGTGGTGCGTTAGGCATAAGCGCATCATAAACCGAGAAGGCACAAGATGTTAATCCAATGGCACAAGCAGCGGCTCCAAACCCACAACCTATGACAGTGGCACATGCAACTGCTCCGGCACCACAACCAATGGCCGCCGCACCGCACCCCAACCCTGTAAATAGATGGCCACATGAAGGTGAAGCAAAGAAACCACTTGATGCACCCCCGCTTCCACCTCCAGTGGAGCATCCATCTGGTGATGGCCCACCATTATCACCGCCTGTAGGTCCCCCACCAGGAGGTGTCCCCCCAGGTGGTGGTGGATCTTCAGGGTCAGTATGACAGGGAGTTCCCCTTGGAGTACCAGGTACGCCATTTATACAATCATCTACATTATCATCTTCACCATCATCATTATCACATCCTTCTGGATAGGGGCAATTGCCAGGAGGATCCTTATCTTCTGGATCCTCGGGATCATCAGGGTCATCTGGATCATCAGTAGGGTCGTCAGGATCTGTAGGGTCGTCAGGATCATCCGGTTCCGGGTCATTTGGATCCGGGTCATCCGGTTCCGGGTCATCCGGATCTGAGTCATCTGGATCTGAGTCATCTGGATCTTTTGGATCATCAGGGTCATCAGTATCTAGAGGATTACAATCAACTCCATCAGGACAGGTCCCTGAAGGACCATCAGGACCTCTTCTCCCACCTCCTGGACCACCAATACCCCCTCTTCCTCCTGATCCTGGCAAAATACCGGGAGCACCAGGTCCTCCTTTTCCTCCCGGAGAACCATCTTCACCCCAACCTCCGGGGGCACCAGGAACACCCCGTTCACCAGGACCAGGAATATAGGCTTTAAAACATAATGAAATGGTAAACTCATCCAGTTGACGGACACTGAATGTACCGTTATAGATAAAATTATAGGCTAAAAACCCACTCAGATCAATTTCAAATTTATCCGGATCGAAGCCTGTAATTCCATTACTTGCCACAGCTATGGTCCAACATTTATCCACTGCGGGATACCAACCTGACAGGTAGCTAGGATAGTTGTTGAAATCCAAACTATTTACGCCAATAGTAAAAGGTGCTTCTTTTGTAGCTGTGATATTTAAGGTATTGGCAACTTTTACCAAATCCCAGCCAGGATTATCACCAGCACTACCCGAATATTTATTGATCTGCCAGTTATATTCTCCACCGGATCCAAAAGTAGCATGATCCAAAAACAATGTGCCCACTATATTATCCCCAGGATTAAAATTACCATCTTGAGGTGTAAGAGAGCAATTAAAACAACCTAGGTCAAACCCCACGGTATCCTCAGCTGACAAAAGTCCAAATTCAATATAGTTTTGGATCATTGCGTGCCTAAATCCAATTATGTCGGCAACCAATTCTCTGTCCTCGTAAAACATTTCAGGATTACTCAGCGCCAATTGTCTAGTGGCTTCAATTTTATCGATGAGGTTTAATACCATTGCCGCGGGTGAAATTCCCATGGTCTGAACTTTCATGGGGAAGGTTTCACCTGTGAAATTTCCCAACAAGAAACTTGCAGACATTTCCTCTCCTGGCCCTATATCTCTTCCATATAATGGAACAGCCATCATTCCGTTAATTATGCCGAACTCAGGATTATCGGCCAAACGGCCCAATGGATCAAGTGTTGAATTAGTCCTGAGACCTCCCTGGGTTTTCAATTCATAAATAATGATGTCTTCCTGCATGGTAACCTGGGCATTCAAAATGGGGACATCCACATTTCCCTCATTTATGAATACCACATTATAGAATGCAGTTTTCCCTCTTCTGACCACATCAGGAGCCAGAATATTATAGCTCAATCCACTGTAACCCGTACTAGGCTCGACTTCCAACCCATTTTTCAAAATCACAGTGGTTCTATCCGGATTCTTTACCTCTACATCATAGATACCAAAGTCCACCTCAGCCAATCTCCATCGTAGCTTCCCACTCATACTATTAGTCAGTTCCACATTTACAGCACTAATGATTTTGTTTCCCCCTTTGAGCAACGAAACCTCCATACCGGCTTTGAATCCTGCACCTGTAATGGATGTGGTAACTGTTCCGTTTCCTACTGTACCGGGATTTGAAGATAAAATGCTGAACGGTAAAGCCCTTGCCAGCAATTCAATATTTTGGGATAAAGGAATGTCGGTTTTGACCAATATGTAATAAGTTCCTGATTTGGTCTCAGGAACGAGTACCTGCTGATTGGTCCGGTTCTTATTGATTCCTTTAAAATCAAAATCATTAGGTGTTGGCACTTTGCCGAATGCCACAAAAACATCATTTGTCCCTACAGTCCTGCTCGAACTCAGGTCAATCACCAAATCGAGATCTGCCCCAACATTGACCTTATAGTACCTCCAAGTTCCTGCGATTAGGGTATTAGAAGTAGGCACATCAAGTGGAAGTGACCTCACATCCAAATTCAGCTGTTTTTCTGCAACCAACAGGTTGTTTTCATAATTGACTTCATTGATTGAAGCTAAAATATTGGTTCTGCCTATTCCAAAATAATTCCCAGGATCAAGATCCAGAATTGGGCCTTTGATATTGTAGATTCGGCTTTGTCCAGGCAAGATGTTTACATCTGATTCCTGGTTTCCTACCAAAGGATCCACAGCGCCGTTGAAATGTTGGTCACCGGAAAGATAGAAACCATTGTAAAGTCTGCCCAAGGCCGGTTTGTCCCCAATATTAGTCACCTCAATCTCCGCAATAGTCTCATCTCCAAGGAATGCAGATTCCTGAACGGAAATTGAACTCACCGTCAAATCTGTTGGATCGGATAAATTGATAAGAATTAACTGATTGCGCTCATTGTTGGTTTCGCCCCCATTGAGGCCTTCAAATAACTTATTTTGGTAATCAGCTTTGGCTATCAAATAATAATTTCCGGAAACATTATTTGGGGCTTTGACCAAAGCACTGTCTTTTAAAGTTTCCCCAACGGCCAGCATTTTTGTGACTTTTTTGAAACCGATATTCTGTGCTCCTTTTGCCAGGACTGGGGAAGTACTTAAGAAGAATCCATCATTCCACTCAAACCTGGTTGGACCTTCTCCTATGTTTTCAAGGGTATATTTGACATAAAAACTCTCCCCTGAAATGACCGTTTCCGGAGCTTCAATGGAAGTGATGACAAGGTCGGGGGCCGGTGTAGCAGAGATATTCAATTTTCTTAGGGCAATGTTATTACCCTTATTTTGATCCTCTTTCACATTTCCCCTGTAGTCAACCCATAGGTAGACATAATATTCCCCTGAAATCCAATCAGGAATCTTCACCGACCTACCTGTTTCATATACTTCTCCAAAACCCAAATTAGACCTGCTAAACTCGGTCAGGTAGATGTCGTCTTCTGTGAGCACAGAATCTCTGGTCAAGTAAACCCTGCTTGTAAATGAATTGGTTACATCATCAGGTCCAAGATTTTCTACCTTTAAATTGACATTCAACTGATCTCCGGAACCTAGCGTGTTGGTACTTATGGAAAATTCCTTAACGGCAAGATCTACCACTTTGGTTTCGACCACTGTTTGCCTGGTCAGGATCACCGGGGATTTTACTCCCAAAGTTTGATTACTTACCCGGTTATTGGTCTCATCTATTTCAAAAATCACATCATTTACATCTGTGAAAATATGGAAATAAATGCTGTCGGGAACATTTATGGGTAAGGTTACCAGTAATGTTTTTTCAATGGATTGACCTGCAGGAAGACTGTCCCTATGAAAGACACTGCCCAGAAGATTAAATGGGCTTTTTGTTGGGTCTGAATTGATAGACCAATTGATTCTATCGGTAAATCCAACTGCCACCTTGTTCCCTTTGTTAACGATTCTATATTTTACCGGGAAGCCTACTTCCCGGTATACTGTATCAGGAAGAATGACAGAGACAGGTGCTAAATCTGCCCTATCACCTGTGATCAATTTTACCGGATTTTCACTTCTTTTGACATTGTTCTCTTTTGACTCGAATTCAAAAACTCTGTTATCTGTATCCGTCAGGACAAATACATAATAATCTCCTGCTAACCGTTCTGGAATTAAGGCTTCCGCTTCTACTGAATACGTATCACCATTCTCAAGTGGCAGAGGGGTACTTATTCCAAATTCATTTACCTGAGTTGGGGTTGTAAAGGTTTTTCTGAATATTGAAACAGACTTACTCTTATTGAATTCAGGTAGTTCAGATAAAAATACCTCATCCACCCAGGCTTTGACATTTGGAGGGTTGGCACCTAAATTTTCAACAATCCAAGAGACATCCATTTTGGTCCCAGCTATTATTTCATTGGGAACTTGCAGGTCAATGACAGCCAAATCTGACGGAGGGGTAAGAATGACATTGATCGGATCACTTCGGCGGATATTGTTGTTGTAATTGTTTTCGAACATCCCTGAAAAATTAGAAACAATATAGAGATAGTAAGTCCCGAAAACATTATCCGGTAATTTCAGCTCCCGCTGTTTTGTGTAAGTTGAGTTGACCGCAAGATTACCTCCTATAATACAGGAGGAAACACTGTCTTCCTCCGCTAGAAAGACGGAATACTCCTGAAGTTTAGTTGATTTGCTGATGTCGAATTCAGGTTCCTGCGAAAGATAGATGGCATCCCGCCAGAAATATTCAATTCTACAGGATTCCGTTGCTGTAATATTGGTAGGTGCAATTGCCACACTAGTACTTCCTCCTGATGTTCCCCCGGAAGTCCCTGTCGAGTAACTATAGGTACCACTATCCCTCTTGAATCTCCAAAATAGGCCCTTAGCTTCTCTTTCGCCTATATTTTGAACTTCATATATAACACTGATTGAATCCCCAGAAAAAGCATCCGTTGTCACCCCAACATTATTAACCGTTAAATCAGCCAAAGGGGGAATTCCAATGGATAGTGTTTGAAATATGAGGTTATTTTGATCATCACTTTCGGTTAAGGTCCTGGAATGGGACTTTCGTTCGTTGGCACAAACCCCGTCTTCTATCCTACAATATCCGTCATCATTGTTCGTAATGATAAACAGGTAATAAACGCCTCTGAGATTGATGGGTACCCTTACTTCTTGGGTCATGGTGTAAGATTCCCCTTGCATCAATGAGGCTGGATTATCGAATTCACCAAGTAGGATATCATCTGCTTTTCTTAGATCAAGATCAGCTGACAACCAAACCCGGTCTTTCCAACGCACATTATTGGTATTGCCCAAACCTATATTTTTCACTTCCCATGTTACAGTAATGGTATTTCCGGCGACCACAGCCTCCGGAGCAGCATAGGATTGAATAGTAAGGTCAGGAAGACCTGCTGCAAAGAAATTTTGAACAGGTCCTTCTGTGACAAAGCAACTGTTTTTGGAATGTACCTGCCATAAAAATGATTTACCTTGCTCAAGGTTTCGGACGGTATAATTGATTTCCTGAATATCCTTTGCAATGGGTTGGTTGGGCTTTTCTGTACCCTCCTCCCAGACGAATACATCATAAACTACCGAAAATTCACCGGGAGTCCAAGAAAGCGAGATCGGTTGGGGTAGATTCAATGAAGCATCAGCAGGTAACATCTGTTTCACTGGTTCGGGTGGGCTCGCAGGTATTACCTTGACTTCCAAAGTATCTGAAAACACACAATCCGTACCATATTCCCCAGATACCCAGTATTTAGTGTCGCTTGTTGGGCTGACGGTAATACTTTCTCCCGATTGGTTTGTCGACCAGCTCAGGTCCCTCAGTCCCTGAATGGACAAGGTCAGAGATTCTCCTGAACAAATGGTCGTCAGTCCTGAAACTTGCAATTCAGGCAGTTCGTCCAATTCAACATTGAAATTAGCGGACCTGATCTCACAGCCGTTTTCATTGACATACTGTGCAGTATATAAACCTGCCTGATTAGCATTGAGCGTGACGGATTCTCCCAAGTCATAGATTTCAGCATCCACATCCAAAAACCATCGAACCGGAATATTGAGCTGTGTACCCAAGATTCTGCCACCTTCACAGGATTCACTGTCTGTACTTGATGATATGATAGGCAACTCACTGGAATCTTCTACAAAAACCCATACGGTTTTTTCTACCTTACATCCATCCTCTGTGGTAATCATCACAGTATACTCGGTATTTACCAATGGAGACACTTCGACCACGTTGGTGATAGCTCCTGTATTCCACAGATAAGAAACCCCACCAGAAGCTTGAAGCAAAACAGATGTTCCCTTGCAAATATTGGCATCAGGAGATATCGTGGTATTGGTTTCTGGAGAGTTATTGACTGTAACGGTATGGCTATCGTTATCTGGGTTAACATCCCCTTCCAAAATGGTATAGGCTCTTATTTCATAATTCCCCTCTTCGGATAAATCAGCATTGGTTTGAAAGCTATACGTCAATTTACCATTTCCCGCAATCGTATTGGTTCCTGTAATACTTTCTATGACCGGTTCTCCTTCATTAATTGAATATGCGACCTGGAAAGCACCTGAAGGGGAGGAATTGAAATTGGTGATTTCTACAGTGACAGTTTCTGCCTCACTCAAACTACAACTTGACACCGGAGCAGTGATGTTGGAGACACCCAAATCTGCTGAGGTTTTGGAAGCTTGGGTAGAAGTATAAGCCGGAGCCATATAAAGCTCACCGTTTTCTGATACTGCATATTCAAAAAAGGAAAAATGATAGGTCTTGCCCGCTTCTAATCCATTTAAACTGAAACTCTCCCCAAAATCATTGTAGACCACAAAATTCCCCGTCCCGATTTGATCCCCTTCCCCAAAAGTATTGCTGGCAGTATAAGAAGTCAAATCCGCCGGACCACCGCTGACAGCGCTACCTTCCCTGGCCAGGACAAGACGACTGGATCCATTGCCCTTTGTAAAATTCACGTCAAAAGAATTGAATTCAATATTGCTGTATTGGGCATTGGAAACCTGTACGGTAGGTCGCTCTCCAAGGGTTTCCTGTGCAAAGGCATACCCTGGTCTCTTATATAATTTTAAGTTCGATCCATTGAATTCAAATAAGGAAAAGAAATAATTTGTGCCAGGTTCAAGATTGGTCACATTTACATTGTTTCCCGTTCCGATATAAAGAACATAATTTCCAGTGGTACCTATTTGCCTGTTTCCATAGATTGAAGACGATAAATAATTGATCCCATTTTCGGGTTCCACATTTACCGGACCGTCTTTTCGGGCAATCAATATCCTGTTTGAGCCATCTCCTCTTGTCCATGAAATATTCAAAGATGTATTGCTCCTACTGCTCAAAAAAGCATTGCTTGACTGTACTGTAGGGGTGTTCAAAGTGGCTTGAATCGCCTCCAAAAAAGGCTCAGTAAGATAGAATAGATTAGTGCCTGTACCATTATATTCAAAAACAGCAAAATGATAGTCACTTCCAGGTTCCAGTCCAAAAAGCCAGCTTTGATTGCTCGTGCCGTCATAAACCACGAATTCCCCCTCTTTTATTTCTGTGCCCGATCCAAAAGTCGTGCTGTGAGAATAT
>PXCO01000130.1 GCA_003565295.1 Cyclobacteriaceae bacterium | reverse complement strand
TCATCGCCGCTAAGGCGGTCTCTGTATAAGGTGTTGGCGCGGATGCCGGAAGGATCGGAATCGTAAGCCCGGATAGTGGTTATTCTGTTCAAATTTGATCCCCTATTCTGTTTCAAACTGACCCCCCCATTCTGATGATACTGACCCCGGGGTCAGTATGTGCCAGAATGACAATTGGCCTTTTTTTAGAAGACTAAAAAGAGGCTTTGGTTGCTACCTTCGTGAGTCCCTTTAACTACTCACTAAGAATGATTTTATGGCAGCAAAACCAAAGCCCATGAGCCAAATTAAACAAATATTGCGGTTTGCCCAGCAGGGTAAATCCATCAAATTCATTGCTCGCAATCTGTCGGTATCGCGCAACACGGTGCGCAAGTACCTGTCGTTACACCAGAGCTGTGGCCAGCCGGTCGACAAGCTTTTGCAGCTGGAGGACAATCAGCTGGAACAGGCTCTTTTGTCTACCGGGCCACCGGCTACGGATCAGCGATATCAAGATTTACTCGAGCGTTACGACTACTTCTGTAGTGAACTCCGGCGAACCGGGGTAACGCGCTGGTTACTGTGGACCGAGTACCGGAACAATCATTCCGGTGGTTACTGCTACAGCCAGTTTTGCAAGCACCTGCATGATCTTGGTCAGGCACGTAATCTGACGATGGCTAATCTGCCCCATCCGCCCGGTGAACAGACCTATATCGACTTTGCCGGAAAACACGCCGAGTATATCGACCCGGCAACCGGTGAGGTACATCAGGTGCCGGTTCTGATACTTACCCTCGGTCACAGCCAATATAGTTATGTGGAAGCCCTCCGATCCCAAAAGGGCGAAGATGTGGTATATGGACTACGGCGTGGTTTTTCGGCTTTCGGCGGGGTGACAAACGTGCTGATTCCGGATAATATGAAGACCGCGGTTACAAAGACCGATCGGTATGAACCGGGAATCAACCGGCTTTTTGAGGAGCTGGCCAACCATTACAACACGGCGGTTATGCCCGCCCGTCCACGTCATCCCAAAGACAAACCCCTGGTGGAATCGGCGGTGCGGGATGTCTATCGCCACGTGTTTGCCCCGCTTCGCAACCGGCCCTTTTACGGCCTCGGCGAGCTCAATCAGGCCATTGCCGACCAGCTCAAGATCTGGCACGACCGGCCCTTTCAGGGAATCCGGGAGTCGCGCCGTCAGCGGTTTGAACAGGCCGAACAGCCCGCTTTGCAGCCTCTTCCCAACGAGCCTTTTGTGATCAAGAAGTATGTAAGCCTTACCATTCGCAACAACTGTCACATCCAGATTCGCGAAGATCGTCATTACTATAGCGCTCCCTATGGCTATGTCAGCCAAAAGGTGGAAGTGATCTACACGCCCGATCGGGTTCAGATTTTCTGTAAGGGAACCTTGATCGCTACGCACCAGCGGAGTCGAACCTCCTACGGATATACAACGGTTAAAGAACACCTGCCCGAGCACCACCGGCACTGGATGGATCGCGGCCCAGTGTGGTATCGCAAACGAGCCCTTCAAATCTCCCCTGAAGTTGGCCGGCTGATCGAGTGCATTCTTTCCTCGAAAGCCTATCCCGAACTAACCTATCGAAGCTGTGACGGCATCCTTGGGCTGCATCGAAAGGTCGGCACGGAGCAGCTTACGGAAGCCGCCCGCATTGCTGTAGAGCTGGACGCGTGCACCTACAGTTTTGTAAACCGGATGATCAAAAACGGGATGGCCACACCCGCTTCGGCCTCACCGGAGGCCCCGGAGGAGCTGCCCGTCCATGATAATATTCGTGGCAAAACCTATTTTCAACAATCCTTAAACCTAAAATAAACAAATGATGAATACCTCCATAAACGAACAACTCATGGGTCAGCTGCGCCTGCACGGGATGCTGGCCAGCTGGCAATCCCTGCTGGAAACCCGCACCCACCAAAATCTTTCTCTGGTCGAAGGGCTCCAGCACCTGCTGGAGGCCGAACATCTGGAGCGGGGCCAACGCCGTATACAGCGGCTGAGGAAAGCAGCCGGATTTCGCTATCAGGCCAGTCTGGAAGAGCTCATCTATAACGCTTCACGCGGACTGGATAAAAATACGATTGCTTTGCTGGCTGACGGCCGATACGTCGAACAGGGACAAGCCATCCTGATTACCGGACCCACCGGCAGCGGAAAAAGCTTTTTGGCATCAGCTCTTGGTCACCAAGCCTGCCAACTCAGATATAAAGTAAGTTACTTTAATATGCAGAAGCTGATCCAGCAGCTGGTTCTTTCCCGCGCTGATGGCAGCATTCTGAAGCTGTTATCCAGGATAGCAAAGAGTCAGCTGCTTATTCTGGATGATTTTGGCCTCAAGCCCCTGGACAATCAACAGCGGCTCGATCTGCTCGATATTGTCGAAGATCGCCATCAGAAAATGGCCACCATTATTGTCAGTCAGCTGCCCGTGACCAACTGGTATGATGTGATCGGAGACAGTACCGTAGCCGATGCCATTTTAGACCGCTTAATCCACACCGCACACCGGGTGGAATTAGGTGGTGAAAGCATGAGAAAAAAACAGTAATTTTGTCATAGCGAATCATTCGCTGCAACCATGTCCAGGGGGGTCAGTTTCCTCCGGAATGGGGGGTCAGCTTGTGCAGAATAACCAGTCTTGAGCCTCTGGATCTGACGGTCACGGATGCTGCGGCCGCTCTTGGCGTGAGTCGTAAGACCTTGTCGGCGATCTTGAACGGCCGCGCGGGTATCAGCCCAGAGATGGCAGTGCGTCTGTCGATGGCT
>PXCO01000149.1 GCA_003565295.1 Cyclobacteriaceae bacterium | reverse complement strand
CCTTCGGGGTTCGGGAAAACCCTTGAGGTCGGGGGGCGGATCAAAACCTTTGAGGTCTTTTTTCGACCTCGAGGGTTTTCTACGCCCGCATATTGGGCGTCTCTAATTGATATGCAGCCTCCGGGAAAGACCTTCGGGGTTTGGGAAAACCCCAAAGGTCTAGTGTGCGAAACCTTATTTTCTCCCGAAACGCTGCTTGAAGATCACGGGGAATATCTTGGGGGCATCCACGAAGTAGCGCTGGAAAAGGCGTCCGGGCTCGCTGCCAAACCTGAAAAGCCATTCCAGCCCGGACTTCTGCATCCACCTGGGGGACCTTTTGATCAGGCCGGCGGTCACCTCAAAGGCCCCACCCACCCCTATGGCGATGCCGGTGTCCAATCGGTCAAAGTGTTCATGGATCCAAAAATCCTGCTTGGGAGCCGTGAGACTGACCCAGAGAATATCCGGCTTTGCCGCATTGACCAGTGAAATCATCTTTTCATTTTCCTCCTTAGAAAATTTTTCCGCAAATGGTGGGGAATACACCCCTAGCACCTTAATCCCCGGATACAAGGCCTCGAATTTACGTTTCAGTTCCTCCCCTACCCCCTCTTTGGCGCCCAGGAGAAACATGGTAAAGCCTTCCTGATGGCAGGTCTGGGCAAATGCGGGCAATAAGTCCAGGCCTGTCACCCTGCCTTTGATAGAGCTCCCCAGGAATTTGGCCATCCATATCAGGGGCACCCCGTCACAAAGGGTAAGGTCGGCGGAATTGTAGAGTTCCCGGAGTACGGGGTCCTTACTGGCCCATACCACATTGTTCACCGGGGTCACACAAACCCTTACCTTTTTGCCTTCCCGGATCACTTTGCTAAACAGGTCTATGGTACCCTGAAGGTCGATATCACTGATGCCAACCCCCCCAATATCCACCTTGGGAACCAAGGATTCGTTAAAGGAAATATTCAACATTTCTGCAGGTTTTTCTTCTTTTTGCATACCGTGCCCTTTATGCTTTATTTACTAATCTCTTTAGTTTCAAATCATCAAAAAATTCAACGAAATTCACCTCAAACTTTTCCAGGGTATAATGATCCAAATAGGTCTCTCTAGCATTTTTACTTAGCCCATCATACATGGTTTTGTTTTTGGCAATACTGACGAGAGAGTTTGCCATTTCATTGACATCCCCAATCTGGTGAATCTTTCCATTATGGCCATCTGTAATTTGATCCACCACACCTCTCCACTTGGTGGCTATTACCGGCAAACCATAGGAAAACGCTTCCAAAATAACCGTAGGGAAGTTTTCTGAAGGGTAAAAAGTGGGGAATAAAAGCAAATGACTTTGGTTGATGAGTTCATTTTTCCTTTGTCCCGTACATAACCCTTCGTAAGATACGGTGCCCCGATCCACGGCTTGATTGATTTTATTCCTTATCTCCAGGTCAATCACATCACCAATAATCCGGCCTTTAAGGTGAGGGACATGCACCCTGGCCCGTTCAATTACTTCCAAAAAATCATTTATGCCCTTGGAAGAGATACAAAACCCAATAAACAAAACGGTAAAAGCAACATCAACAGATGGCTTTAAAGAGGGATCAAAACCTTTATCCTCTACTCCATTGGGCAGGACGACAATTTGTTTGGCGGATAAAAACTCGGCATCGAATTTACCTGCATCACTCATACAAGTCCCATAGTCCGGGTAAAAATAGACAAAGCGGTATATCCATTTAAGCATGGGATTAAGGGAGCCGTACATGTCACTGATCCCACCCGCATGAAAACGATAGATCACCGGAAACCTGAGCAAGCGAACCGGAAAAAGCAAAATAAAATCCCTTAACATAGGCGCCCAATTTGGTCCGGCGGGGGGATAGTGGACAAAATGAGGTCTGTAGAAAAGCAAGGACCAAAGGATTTTGAAAAATACTTTAAGCAAGGTAACTACCTTCCCCAATCCGATTACGCCAATACTCCGGCTATCATCGCTAAAATCCAGTTTTATATATCTGTATTCAAAAGCATATTTATCAAGCACTCCTTTTATCCGCTGAATTTGAAGGTTTTGGCCGTTATAGGGGGGAGGTAACTGACCTATAAATAGAAGTTTTTTCATTTACATTATTTCTAATTTCGGAGTTTCTTTTATAAATTAAAAACATAAACAAGTATATGAACATAAAAGAAAAATCAGCATATGTAAAAACCTGACTTATAAATGACCAAATTAATAAACTAAATGTAAATCCTCCAATGGAATATGAAAGAAACTTAGTTAAAGCATCATTAGAGAATCTCTTCTTAAAAGAAATTTTAAACATTGAATAAAAAAACAAAAAATAAAAGAAAAATCCTAAATATCCTCCTTCAAAAAAATATTGAACAACATCATTATGTAACCCTCCTTTCCATCCAAATGTATCCTCTAAATCAACCGCAATTGTACCTAATCCAATACCAAAAAAACTAGGTTCATATGAATTAAAAGTAAACTCCAACCACCCAAGTCTTCCTCTATCTCTAACGGTATCTAATGCCATGTCAAAATCCCCTCTTAAAATAGAATTAAATAAAATATGGGGACCATCGATGGTATAAAAAGCGTATTCTACAAAACGATCAGATACAAATATATAGGAAATAGGAATTAGAAAAATAACACTTATTAAAAATGTTTTAAGGATGGTGTTAACAGAAAATTTTAATTTCATTATATTTATAAACCCAATACCAAATATCAATGATATAAATGCCCCTCTTTGAAGAACTAGGAAAAGCAAAATCAATACTGT
>PXCO01000111.1 GCA_003565295.1 Cyclobacteriaceae bacterium | reverse complement strand
TCTCCCCTAACCCATTTTTAAATATTGCTCCCTCTCTAGTGTCATGTTAGGAATAAATTGACGGTCGGATTCCCGCAGAGTAACCTGTGAATTGCGGAGTCCTTTGCGAATATCTTCGGTAGTCATTTGTCCCTGTTTTGGTTCACGTAACTTATTTTAAGGTAGCCAAAAAGCTCACAAGGTCGCGGATTTCCCTACGTGTAAGGTATTGCTTCATGTCGGGCATGCTGGAGGGGGCGTCCCTGCGCTCCACAATATGCTCTTTCAGCACCACCGTATCCGGCTTGTTGCCCATTTTCACCGTTATGCTCTCACTATTCTCGGCCGCTTTTATTCCCGCAACTCTTTGATCATCCTTTAAATCCAAAATGACTACCCCGAAGCCAGGTGCAAGTCGCTTGCTGGGGTCTATCAAAGCCTCTAAAAGTTCTTTCCTGTTCAACTCCTTTGCAATACCATTCATGCGTGGTCCTGCATTTCCACCAAAATCATCATAGGCGTGGCATTTGATGCATTGTCCCGTAGGATGCTGAAAAAATATTCTTCTGCCTTTTACCGGATCCCCCCCGTACATGCTCCCACTATAGGAAGCCAAGGCTTGATCCTCGGACTGTTGAGCCTTAATTCTTTCATAATTTCGCATCAACTCCTCTCTTCCGGTAGCCTCCAATGCCTCCACCAGTTCCAACTCGATCTCCGGAAAAAAGTCTCCCTGTTCCAATTGAGTAATAAACCCTTTAAATATGGAAGCACTCACATCTGCATCTACCTTGCCCAGGGACGTAAGTGCCGCCTGTTTCTCCTCAATGGGTTGGTTTTGAATGACATCTGCCAATAGCTCTGCCTTCAGAGTGGCATCCATTTCCATCCTTTCTATGAGGTCAAGACCAGCTATCCGCACGTTCTTTGCCCTATCAGAAAGTCCGATTTGAATAGCTTCTTCCATGTGATCTGCCTCTAGATGGGCTAATGCCCGTAATGCTGCTTCCCTTACCTGATCTGATGCATCATTTTTTAAAGCGACAAGTAACATTCCCTCCGAATTTTTTACTCCAAGTGCACCCAAGGCCTGCACTGCAGGAACCCTGAGCATGGTGTTCCCATTTTTAACCAGGTTTTCCAAAGGCTCTTTGGCAGATGACAATACCCTATTGGGATCCCTGGAGATTTCACCCCTGTACCATCCATCCACCCGGTCTAATACCGAAGGAGAAGTCCAGGAGCTTAAGGCGGAGATGGCTTCAGCTCTTAATTCATCGGGGGCACCACCTTTAGAAATATAGCTGATAAGTTGGTCGAGTGCCTCTTGGCTACCCAACCTAAGATTGGCGTTGATGGCCCTTCTAATAATGGGCTCCTCTTTAAATCTATCCTGAACCAATAAGGCTGCCAAATCCGGGAGGGCGTCAGGGATTGATTCATCATCATTTATTGCCCTGGCGGCCTCTGCCACAATGTAATGATCTTCGTCTTGGAGAAAGTTAGCAACGCCAGAAGATTTCATTCTTCTCAGTGCTACGACCGCAGCGATACGAACAGCCCTGGATGGATGATCTGAAAGGGAAATTACGGCTTGCTCATCCCCTATTCTTGCCAATGCTAAGCTTCCTGCATGCCTTAGGTATACGTCTTCCTCATCATTTTCCTCTATCATCCCAACAATTTGAGGTAGGGCAGATTTATGTTCCATCCTACCCAAGGCTTCAGAGGCAAAAAACCTCACCCTGCTATTTTCATCTTTCAACAAGGGAATCAACGCATCACCCGCCTCCTTATATTTCACATCGCCCAGCCAACGGGCGGCCTGTGCGCGTATTTCAGGGTCCTGATCATTCAGATAAGGAAGGAGCACTTCTGCGAATCCGTGATTTTGCTTTCTTGCCAACTGGCTGATACCCCAAATGGCATGTACCCTGGCCAATTGATTGGCCTGCGGCTCCAATTGCTGTTTAAATACCTTTAAACCATCCTCCCCCCTACTTGCCAATTCAAATTGTGCTTTCCTCCTTACTCTTTGATCCTCATGCCCCAACAACAGTTCCATTCGTTCTAAGGCCAGGTCACCAAAATCTGAGCTCAACAGTTCCGCAGTTTGCTTCCTGGCATCCAGGTTTGAAGAAGTATCATCTGTCATTTTCCATATTCTCCCGTATCCTTTATTGACCCATCCGTCAATCCAATCGGCAAAATAAAGTGCCCCATCAGGGCTAAAGTCCATTCCGGTGGCTAAAATCCCCCCCATCACCTGCTCCGTTTGGGCCAATTTAAACCCCGCTCCTTCCGGCTCCAACTTAAAGGCATGAATTCCCGACCTGGCCGGGTTACCGGCAAATTCAACCACGAAAAAGGTGTTTTTCCATTTTTCCCCCAGTGCAGTCCCGGGATTGAACAACATGCCCGTGGGACCATCTACATAATTTTCAATAGTGGGAATAAAATAGGCAGCTTGATCAGGGTTTCTTGGTGTATGCATGTTTTCATCCATCCACACCTTATAGGTGTTGTTTTTAGGATCCCTATATTTACCAAATTGCCAATTGATCCTCCAACCTGTGTCAGAGCCGTCTACGAGGTAGACAATGCGTTCCCTTTCCCCTCGATGATCCCCGTCATTGTCCACACTGATCAGGTTGCCATATTGGTCAAAGGCAAACTCATGGGTATTCCTTACCCCCATGGCAAAAATCTCGAAATTGCTACCATCAGTATCGCATCTTGCGATAACGCCACAATTGGGAAACTCCCAGGTATTGCCATCCTTATCCGTTCCATTAAATCCAATATCGCCAATTCCCCAATAGATTTTTCCTTCCGGCCCCACGGTCAGTCCAGACATGTTGTGCCCACCAAATCCAATATGCACTCCAAAACCATTGATAAGGGAGGTTTTGGTATCCATCAGGCCATCACCGTTAGTGTCCGTAAGTTTCCAAAGGTCAGGGGCGACACCTACGAATAACTCTCCCTCATGATACAATACTGCTCCCGCCACATCGGTGACTTCTTCATGGAAATCCTCTACCACCAGCTGCGCCAAGTCAGCAAGACCGTCACCGTTTGTGTCTTCTAGTCTGTACACATTTTCCTTTTCCACAGTAAGGTCTCTCCAATCATGTGAGCCATCCTGATTGATATCCGGGAGCCACTCATTTCTGGAAGAGTTCTCGGGTGCCAATTCCTCATGTAGGAAATTGCGCCTGTCCTCCACCGTTTTAAATCCTATACTAGCAATTTCCCAGTCCTGATGGCTGCGTATGTCAAATTCTGAAATTTTCCTTCTATTGGTACGGGAATAAAACAACCTGCCCTTTTCATCAAACCGGATAGAGATGGGGTCGGCCACCAGGGAGTCGGTAGCCCATACCCGGATGGCTAAGTCCTCGTGAAGTTCAGGTTTCACCAATTCCTCAACGGTAGATGCCTGAACCCGGGCTTCCTCAGCATTTAAGGTTTTGATTTTAAGGTCTTTGGGTGTTTGTTTGCATGAACCTAACAGAATGAAGCATAATAAAAATACATTCCTCGTTGGTTTGGCAAGCTGGTTCATCATTAATTGAATCATATCCATCACATTGAACATAACCGAGTACTTAAGGGCGGTGTTCCGAGCAAAAAACTTTCGCCGCCCTTATGTACATGAATGGTTATCAATACGTACTATATTCGTCCTTTTTTAATGTGGAGAGAAAACTCACTAAGTCTCTTATCTCCCTTCTGGTCATTAGCCCTTTCATGTCTGGCATACTGGAGAGTGCTTCTTTTCTTTCCGCCACATCTGTCTTCATAATCACAGTGTCCGGTTGGTTGCCCATTTTTACCGCAATGCTCTGGGCATTTTCTTCGGCTAATACCCCCGATACCGTTTGCTCATTCTCCAAAGTAAGGGTCACCACCCCAAACCCAGGCGCTAACCTTTTGCTGGGGTCTATCAGTGCCTCCAATAGTTCTTTTCTGTCTAGGATTTCGGCAATACCATTCATCCTTGGACCTGCTGTACCTCCAAAGTCATCGTAGGCATGACAGCGGATACACTGGCCCGTCTGATGCCTAAAGAAAATATTTCTTCCCCTATTTACATCCCCCCCGTAAAGGCTACCTCTATAGGAAGCCAGCAATTCGTCTTCGGTAAGTTCTGATTTTATTTCTTCGTACTTGGCCCTTAACTCTTGTGCTCCTGAGGCATCCAAAGCCTCTGAAAGTTCCAATTCCACTTCAGGAGCCAGGGTTCCCTCTTGCACCTGAGCAAGCATTCTTTCAAAAGCCTCCCTAGAGTGCTTCAAATCCACTTTGCCCAGGGTAAGCATAGCAGCCTGTCTTTCCTCTATGGTTCTTTTTTGGATCACTTCCTCCAAGAGTTCCACGAGGAGACCCTGATCCACATCCAACCTCTCCATAAGATCCAGCCCTGCCACTCTAACTTGCTTTTCTCTATCCGCTAATGCCGTTTCTATGGCCTGGTCATTATTTTCCCAGTTAATGGCTACCAATGCTTGGAGTGCAGCTTCCCTCACATCTGCCGAAGGATCGGATGTTAGCCTGGCGTATAGGGGCTCAGCGGCATCTCCCACCTCAAGTTTGCCCAAGGCTTTTGCGGCGGCTTCCCGGATATCGGCATCCCCTGTGGCTAGCAGATCCATCAACCTTTGGGAGGAAGCCCGTCTCACCAATGCGGGATCACGGTTTACTTCGCCCCTGTACCTACCGTCCACCCTGTCCAGAACAGAGGGTTTTGCCCAGGTGCCCAGGGCGGCAATGGCTTCAACCCTCATATCTTTGGGTGCAGAGGGCCTCATGGCATATGTCATTAAACTATTTAGCGCATCATCCGTCCCTACTCTCAAATTGGCACTGATGGCCCTTCTAATCAGGGGTTCGGAGGTAAACCTATCCTCTTCCAAGGTTTTCCCCAATGCAGGCAAGGCATCGGGTATGGAGAAATCGTCGTTGATAGCACGGGCAGCTTCTGCCACTATGTATTCATCTTTGTCCCTGAGAAATTCCTCAATGCCCGGATGCTCCATCCTTCTCAGGGCCACAACGGCCGCAATCCTTACCGCCCTGGAGCTGTGGTTTCTCAATTCCATCACTGCATCCGTATCTCCAATCCTGGCCAAGGCAAGGCTACCGGCATGCCTCAGGTAAACGTCTTCATCGTCATTCTCCTCCAACATGTTAATGATGGAAGGAATCGCAGGTACATGGCCAATCCTTCCCAACGCCTCTGCAGCAAAAAACCTGGCCCTTTCATAGCTGTCTTTCAATAAAGGGACTAACTGTTCCCCAGCAGGCTCATACCTTACATCCCCCAGCCAACGGGCGGCCTGTGCCTTGATTTCATCGTCACCATCCTGCAAATAATCTACTAAAACTGCGGCTTTATCCTTATCCTTTCTGGCCAATTGGCTAATACCCCAAATGGCATGTACCCTGGCCATCCTATTATTGGTTTGGGTCAATTGATTTTTAAATATTTCAAACCCTTTATCTCCACGCTTGGCAAGTGCAAATTGGGATTTTCTCCGGATGCGCTGATCCTCATGACCTAACAACTCCTCCAACTGATCCTCTCCAAAGTCTTCAAAATGCTGCCCCATCAGTGTTTCGGTAGCTTTCCTTGCTTCCCAATTTTGCCCCTCTTCGTCCAGCAGTTTCCAAATTCTGCCATATCCTTTAGTGCCCCAGCCATCTATCCAATCGGCAAAGTACAAAGAACCATCCGGACCAAAGTCCATTCCTGTGGCGAGAATCCCGCCCATGATCTTTTTGGTCTCGGCAAGCTCAAAACCAGCACCTTTAGGTGCCAATTTAAAGGCATGTATCCCCGACCTGGCTGGATTGCCCACAAACTCAGCTACAAAAAAAGTGTTCTTCCAGGAGGGTCCCAAGGCGGTCCCGGGGTTATACAACATGCCCGTGGGCCCATTTACATAATTGGCGATTGGTGGTATATAATAGGCGGCTTTAGTTTTAGGGTCTGTCCTTGGCGTATGCATGTCCTCATCCATCCATACCTTATAGGTGTTGTTTTCAGGATCCCTGTATTTACCAAACTGCCAATTGATCCTCCAGCCAGTGTCCGAGCCATCCACCAGATAGACCAACCTCTCTCTTTCCCCCTGATGGTCTCCGTCGTTGTCCACGCTGATAAGGTTTCCAAATTCGTCAAAAACAAACTCGTGGGTGTTCCTTACACCCATGGCAAAGATCTCAAAGTCACTCCCATCAGGGTTGGACCTCGCGATTACCCCCCGGTTGGGGTATTTCCAGGTTTTGCCGTCCTGATCCTCTCCATGAAAACCCACATCTCCTATCCCCCAATACACACGTCCATCTGGGCCTATTTCTGCCCCGGACATGCCATGAGCGCCAAACCCTATATGGATGGCATACCCGTGTGAAATCGATTGTTTTTCTGTAGCCAAGCCATATTTGTCCTCCTGGATTCTCCACATATCCGGCCCTACGCCTACGAATAAATCATCTTCAAATTTGAGTACTGCACCGGCCACATCGGTCACCTCTTCATGAAAATCCTGCACCACCAATTGGTATTTGTCGGCAAGGCCATCCCCGTCGGTGTCCTCCAATCTATAGATGTGCTCTTTTTCCACGGTCATGTCCCTCCAGTCATGGGATCCATCGCCGTTAAGGTCAGGCATCCACTCATTGTGCTCACTGCGCTCTGGAGCCAACTCACTCCGCAAAAATCCCCTTTTATCCTCTATGGATTGCAAGGATATGGAAGGAATTTCCCACTGGGGGAAACGCCTTATTTCGATTTCTGAATTCTTTTGACGGTTGGTCCGGCTATAATAAAGCCTTCCCATATCATCAAAGTCTATTGAAATGGGGTCAAATACCAGGGAATCTGAAGCCCAAAGTTTTACTTTAAGCCGTTCGTCGAGTTCCGGTGAAACCAAGCCTTCTACTGTATTGGCCAGTTCCCTTGCCTGTTCACTACTGATTTGCTTTATCCTTAGATCCTCCGGTTCCTTTTGGCAAGAAAAAATAAAAGATAAAACACTAAAGATTACGAGGCATCTTCCCCATAACTTCGGGGCTTTTGAACCCACTTTAATTTTTTCCATGTGTTTATAATTGCTTTTTATTTGACACAACTTATACCATCCTGCCCCGGTCCCGATAATTATTGGGATTCTGGGAATTTGCTTCGGGGGAATCTCGCAATGATATCGATGCTCGATTTCATAGTTTTTTTGTTGAAATAAACGCAGAAGCAGAGTTAGCGGACCATATTAATTTTTCGGTGCGAAATATAAGGAAAAGTGTATGCCCTTAAAACGATTATTTTATTAAATACCCTATTTTAGTGGAACAGGCTTTACACACCTATAAATACTTTCTCTAATGTTCACGAAGCCGATTGACGCAATTGGCCAGAGACCTGAAATTATGATAAGCGGTTTTCCAGGCATGGCCTTTTCTGGCATCCTTAAATTCCGGCTGCAAATCTATTCCCCCTGAAAACCATTCCCCATGCTCGTGATCGATGAGGTTGGTATTGATGTAATCCCATTGCTTTTCAAATTTGGAAAAATAATCCCAATCATCCTCAGGATACAAGTCAGCCATAATCAGGAGGGTATTAAGGCCTTCTGCCTGTGCCCACCAATTTTTGGTTCCCTTGACTACCCTTGGCTCCTCTTCTCCGGCAAAATAATATCCCCCATCGTAGAACCCACCATTCTCATCATCCCATCCAAACCTGAGGGAGTGATCCACCATTGATTTTCCTACCTGCAGTGTTCTTTGGTCGTTCGGCATTCCCAGCACTTCGGCAGCCTCCATCATCAAGAAGGCAGTCTCCACATCATGCCCATAAGAAACATGGTCTATGGAGTGGTGCTTTTCTATCACTTCCTCGGTTCTGTCCCGGAAACTAACGGGAGTCCAGTCGGGATATAAAAACAGTTGCAAATATTTTTCGTCCTGAACAATGGTATCACGGATGATAACTAAAAGTTCCTCAAGCCGTTGCTCGAGCAGTGGGTCTTTCCATACGTGGTATAACTCGGTAAAAGCTTCCAGTAAATGGATAGCGCTATTCTGATCCTTATAGCCAATGGTAGATGTAGAGGGGGTGTCTTCATCGCGCATGATAGGCGTGCCATCCCTGGCCAGGGATTGGAAATAGCCACCGAACTCTGGGTCATAGCTGTTTTCCTCCAGCCATAAAAAGGCCTTTTTGGCAAGCTCCAATGCCCCTTCCTCACCGCTCACTTCATAGTAAGCCGCCAAGCCATAGATGCCGAAAGCATTGCCGTAAGCAGTTTTGCTGGCCTCATTGTAGCCACTCTGGGAATTCCCCCCCAACACACTACCTTCCCTATCCACCTGGGTAAAGAACCCACCATACTCCTTATCCCAAAACTTATCCCTTAAAAATGGATAGCCTAGTGAGGCGCCATAAAGGTAATGCTCCTCGTCGGGGTACATCTGGTAGGCCTTTGAGGTGGTCCAAAGGTGCCTTCCCTGGGAAACGATCATTTTGTTTTGATTTTCCGAAGGGGTGAAATCATATTCAAAATTGGCCAAATAGCCCCCGTATTCCTCATCATAAGCAGCAGGATACCACTTGTTGAGCATTTCATTTTTTATGGAATATTCCATCTCATCAGCCAAAGCTAAGCGCTTCTCCCTGTGCTGATCAACGGGTTCTTGGCCACAGGCAAACAACGATAAAAATATCGCACAAAAGCGGGTATGAAAGGTTATCATGGATCAATGTATTTGGGTGTAATCCCAAAAATACGTCATGAGCAGGAATTTTCCTAAGGCTCTTTTGCATTGATTACAGGGGATAAGGGGTTGCCTGCAAAAAAAAGTCTGCGGTAACAGCAAGGTAGCTCCGTTGACCTATAGTTAACTTACCTTCAAAAGTGCTGCCTCATGCCCCGGTTACTTAGCCTAAGGTGGACCCTCAGTCTTGCTTTTGGTTTTTCTTTCTTTTTCTCCACCAGGTAAACCACAGGATGCCAAAAATGGGCAGCAATAAAACTGGCCAATAGTCCAGTAAGAAGTAGTTTTCCTTCTCGTGCAGTTCTTGTGCAAACAGAGAGGAGGTAGAAAGAATTAACATCAGTGGTAAAATGGATAGGGATAACTTCATAATGGTATGTGAAAGGTATTTAAAGTAAAACTTCCCAAAAGATAATCACTTGCCCTTAAAAAGGGAGGAATCGTCCAGGAAAAAAGGAGAATTGGGTTAGTATTATGACAAGTAGCCTGCCAATTCATTCCACAATAGACAATAAAAGGCCTGTATCCATTAATTTTTCAAAGTTTTGGTCCGATAAAATGAAAATTCCCTAAAAAAGTGCTTTTTTTGCAGTCCTTTTAGATTTTTCCAAATAAGATTTACCTTTATGCAAATCTTAAGTTGGCGAACGCAAGTGCAAACGATTGAATAAACAAAGAAACATTATATAAACTAAGTCAAAAAACCTTCCCACTACACTATGATTTTAGGATTACTTAAGGAGCCATATCCGGAGACCAGGGTTTCCCTGCACCCGGAGGCAGTAAAAGCTTTGACCGGGACAGGCAATAAGGTACTGGTAGAAAAAGGTGCCGGAGTTTCCGCCTTTTTGGACGATTCACTTTATCAGGAGGCCGGGGCACAAATTGCCTCAAGAGCGGAGGTTCTTCAGCAGGCTGAGATGCTTTTTCAGATCAGTCCCTTATCTGCTGAGGAGCGGCAAGGTCTAAGTTCCGGGAAACTGGTTTTCGGTATCTATCAGCCTTTGGTGGAAAAAGCCCTCATGGAGGAAATCGCTGTACAAGGTATCACCTTGCTAAGCATGGATACTATTCCCAGGATCACCAGGGCCCAAAGTATGGACGTGCTGTCCAGCATGAGTACCGTTTCCGGCTATAAGGCCGTGCTGTTGGCAGCGGCACAACTTCCCCGCTTTTTCCCTATGTTAATGACTGCCGCAGGCACCATTGCCCCGGCCAAGGTATTGGTCATAGGGGCAGGCGTGGCTGGCTTGCAGGCCATTGCGACGGCAAAACGTTTGGGCGCAGTGGTGGAAGCCTTTGATACCCGCCCTTCCGTAAAGGAACAAGTGGAAAGCCTGGGAGGAAAATTTGTAGAGGTACCCGGTGCTGTGGAAGATAAAGCTGCCGGGGGTTATGCCGTGGAGCAATCAGAGGAATATAAGAAGAAGCAATCGGAAATGCTGGAGAAATCCATCGTGAAGTCCGATGTGGTGATCACCACCGCCCTTATACCCGGACGTAAAGCACCTCTACTTATCACCAAGGCGATGCTTGAGCAGATGAAGGCCGGAGCAGTAGTGGTGGATTTGGCTGCCGCTAACGGGGGGAACTGTGAAGGTACCGTGAACAACGAAACCGTGACCCTTGAAGGAGTGAGCATTATAGGCACCTCTGCCCTCCCCTCCACCATGCCTGAAGATGCCACGAAAATGTATAGCAAAAACGTGCACAACCTTCTAAAGCTTTTGCTCAAGGAGGATCAGCTCAACCTTAATTTTGAAGATGAAATCATCAAAGGCACTTGTATCACCCATAATGGGGAAGTGGTATATGAACCTTTAAAACAATAATCATGGAACAAGTCATACAATACATATCTGTAAACCAACAAGAATTTTACGTATTCATTTTGGCGGTATTTGTGGGTATAGAAGTTATTTCTAAGGTACCTACCGTCTTGCACACCCCCTTGATGTCCGGGTCCAATGCCCTTTCGGGAGTAGTAATTGTGGGATCCATCCTTGTGCTGGGAAAGACAGCCCCAGATAATTACCTGGGACTGACCCTTGGTTTTTTAGCCGTACTACTGGCCACCCTAAATGTGGTAGGTGGCTTTGCTGTGACCAATCGCATGCTGGAAATGTTCAAGAAAAAACCTGCTAAAAAATAAGGACCATGTTGATCGTACAGATTATAGATATATGTTATTTAGTGGCGGTGGTATTGTTCATACTGGGCATAAAGCTCATGAGCCACCCCGATTCTGCCAGAAGGGGCAATGCCATTGCACTTTCCGGAATGATTTTGGCCATAGTGGCCTCTTTCCTCACCCCCGGACTCAATAATATCGCATTGATCCTGGTGGCCATGGCGCTTGGAACAGGCGGAGGCCTGTATTTCGCTAAATCCGTGAAAATGACGGCCATGCCTCAATTGGTTTCTTTCTTCAATGGCATGGGAGGTGCCGCCGCGGCACTTATAGGTTTAGTAGAGTACGGAGACTTACCTATGAATGAAGTAGGTAAAGGATCTGTATTAATGGCAAGTTTGGTAATAGGATCTATCAGTTTCTCAGGTTCAATGGTGGCCATGGGTAAATTGGAAGGCGTCATCAAAGACATTCGCATCAATAAGATTTTGGCATTTGTGCTGTTGGCAGTGGCAGTGGCTCTTGCCATCTACATTATAGGCTCGGGAGAACCCCAACCTACATTGGTATATGTGGTGGTGTTGATTTCCCTGATCTATGGGTTAGCCTTTGTCTATCCTATTGGGGGCGCGGACATGCCTGTGGTAATTTCATTGCTCAATTCCCTGACGGGTGTTACTGCTGCCACCACAGGCCTGTTGTATAATAACAAGGTAATGCTGATGGGTGGTATTCTGGTAGGCTCAGCCGGCTTGTTGCTCACCTTATTAATGGCCAAAGCCATGAACCGTTCTGTAGCGAATATCCTTTTTACCTCCTTTGGCACTGCCGCAGGGGGGGCGGCCGCTGGGGACGGTACAGAACAAGTGGCCAAGGAGATCAACACGACCGATACTTCCATTTTGCTTGCCTACGCCAAGCGTGTAGTGGTGGTCCCCGGGTACGGGTTGGCAGTTGCCCAGGCGCAGCATGCCGTACATGACCTGGAGAAAGCCCTGGAGGAAAAGGGGGTGGAATTACTTTATGGCATCCACCCGGTGGCGGGCCGTATGCCCGGTCATATGAACGTGTTACTCGCTGAATCGGATGTGTCCTATGATAAGTTGATAGAAATGGACGACATGAACGAAATGCTCCCCAACACGGACGTGGTGATGGTGATCGGAGCCAACGACGTGGTAAACCCTGCGGCCAATGACGACCCCTCCAGCCCCATTTATGGTATGCCCATTCTGGAAGTTAACCGTGCGACTAATGTAATCGTAGTCAAGAGGAGTATGAGTTCCGGTTATGCCGGCATTCAAAACCCCTTGTTCTTTGACGCCAAAACCAGGATGCTTTTTGGGGATGCCAAGAAGGTGCTAACAGGGTTGGTAAGTGAAGTGAAAAATATGTAAGGAAATTTAGAATTTGAGATAGTTGATTTATGATTTGAATGTGATGAGTCAGGTTTGGTTTGATGATCACAAGGGGTTAGTCAACCATTGATTGTGTCTTTACTTGTGTCCGGGATCAACGCAAAATCACAAAT
>PXCO01000253.1 GCA_003565295.1 Cyclobacteriaceae bacterium | reverse complement strand
GCTGATGCGTCAGACGATAAGCCTTTTTTACCCATCTGTGCATCTGTGGCCAAAGAACAATAGATGGGAAACTAACCTTATTACCCCAATGTGCACCGGTGGCAATCCCCCAGGAAAAGGTGATGCATCAGACGATAAGCCTTTTTTACCCATCTGTGCATCTGTGGCCAAAGAACAATAGATGGGAAACTACCCTTAATACCCCCTGTGCACCTATGGTAATCCTCGAATCCTAAACACCCTTATTCCTCCAAAAGGGATAACTAATTTGTTGCCAAAAAGTCTTCGGAAATCTTTCCATGCCATCAAATCCAAGGGGCTCATCCCTACCATCGTTTGGGACATAAGCGGTGTTGAAAAGATAGTCCCAAAGACTAAGGGTAATCCCATAGTTTACTCCATAGCTTCCTTTGGGCAGTTTCCTAACATGATGCCAGGTGTGCATCACAGGGTTATTGAGCACATACTTTAAGGGGCCGTAGGTCAACCTCACATTGGCATGGTTAAGATGTCCAATGGCCGTGGCAAAAATATGAACCAGAAAAAATTCCTCCAACCCAAACCCAATCATGGCAAGTGGTATATACTGTGCGGTTTTATACAATATGGTCTCCATCCAATGAAATCTAAGGTGTGCCGCAAACCCCATTTGCTCCACGGAATGGTGTAGCTTGTGAAACTCCCAGAGGGCGGGAATCCTATGCAATAGGCGATGCACATTCCATTGAATAAAATCTGCCAGGAAAAATAATATCAAAAGCTGAGCCCAGGAAGGAAGATTGCCCACCTCTATGGCAACTAGGTTGGTGATGCCAAAAAGCCCCAGAAAATCATTGAAAGCCTCAACGGCCACATTTGAAATTGCATTATAGGCTATCAAAGAAAACAGGAAAAAATTAAAAAACATATAAAACCCATCCAACCAAAAATCTTTCCTGATAATAGGCTGGGATTTTCTCCAAGGAAAGACCAGTTCCAATAGCCATACCCCAACGGAAAGCCCCAAAAGCCACCAGAAATAATTCCCCCATGAAGGGTACATGATTTCATTTACCAAATAGGTAAAATAACCGTAATAGGCATCGCCGATTATTTGAAGGTACTTTTCTACCATGATGAGATAATGCTTTTGTTAAGAAAATTGTTCCTTGAATATCCTTAGTGATCAATCCATCTTAACTCCTAAATTCCTTGGTTATAAAAGGACGCTGCCTCAATTGGGCAACGTCCTTAAAATAAATTGAAAGAGGGATAACAACAGAAATTCAAAAGTCATTTACGGACTCACTCATATCAAATACCCTGGCACCCTCTAATTTTGCATTTGCTATGCTACTTCCAGCGGCGGATCGATATCCTCCAGCGCAATGTACTGCAATAGGCTTATCAGTGGGTAGTTCTTCCGCCCTTTCCCTTAATTCATGCAGGGGAATATTAATTGCTCCAGTAAAGACTTTGGATTCCTTTACCTCGGAGTTGTTTCTCACGTCCAATATTGTATAGTTCTCAATGTTGGATTTAAATGTTTCCTTGTCGAAGGGTTGAATGGTTTCCCCATCTGCTGCATCATAAACAAAGGCAGCCTTGATATTTAACTCATAACCTATTTTAGCAGTTTTCCTGATCAGGGCTTTCAATGTTCCTTCATCCTGCGCTACCAAATAGTAAGCTTCATCCGGGCCTACAATACTTCCCAGCCATGTCTCAAACTTGTCCCCGTCCATGATGTTAATGGCTCCTTTGATATGAGAGGATTTGAAAACACGGTCAGGACGTGCATCCACTATTACTGCCCCTTCCTCTGGAATATGGTTTTTCTTCAAGAAATGAACATTTGAAATACTTTCTTGGTAGTTTGGTGCTCCCTGTTTATTAAGGTCCACATCATATGGGAAATATTTGGGGATAAATGGCTGGTCTTGCAGCAGCAACTCCACAAATTCTTCTTTACTCATCTTTTGGAGGGCATAATTCCCATTTTTCTCTGCACCTATAGTACTGCTATTGGACTCACTCATGCCCTTACCACATAAGGATCCTGCACCATGTGCAGGGTACACCAAAACATCATCGTCCAGCTTCATAAAAATGTTCCTGGTGGTTTCATACATCATCTCGGCCAACTCCCTTCTTTTGGCTTTAATGTTGCCGGCTTTTTCCCTAAGGTCCGGCCTACCCACATCGCCAATAAACAGGGAATCTCCGGTGAAAACGGCACGTTGTTTCCCGTTTTCCTCCAGCAAAATACTGATGCTATCCGGGCTGTGGCCCGGGGTATAAAGGGCTTTCAGGATCACCCCCTCACCAAGTTCCATAAAATCCCCTTCATCAAAGGCTTTGTGAGGGTAATCTGCCCCGACTTTTTCGCTCACGTAAATGGTTGCCCCTGTCTTTTTGTGCAATTCCAAATGAGCACTTACAAAATCAGCATGAGGGTGGGTTTCGAAAATACCCATCAGCTTAGCTTTTTTCTTTTCCAAATACTCCAAAAAGGGGTTTGGGTCTCTACCGGGATCCACTATCACTCCTTTGTCTCCGGCCACTATGACGTAGGCAAAATGTGCCAGACCATTGTCTTCAAATTGTTCTATATGAAAGTTATTCATGACTTAGCTAAAGTTTAATTTTATTAAGAAAGGGAGAACCCTCAATGAATAAGTACAAATCTACTTCCTTAAATTAAGAAATTAAGTGACATATGTTACACTTCTTTGTGAAACCTACTCCTGGTAAATTTGAAAGAGTTATAATTATTTAATAATATTACCCAACCAACTTTTCCAACTGGCAATTTGCCACTGGATGAACTCCTTACTTTCTATCACTTTAACCGAAATGAATACAGCTTCTTTTTCAATAGATGCCAACTATCACTTGGATGCCAAAGTACCTCCGGGCCCATTGGAACAAAAATGGCAACATTTCAAAAGTAATTCCCGGCTAGTGAGTCCAGCTAACCGCAAAAAATACCATATCATTGTGGTGGGGACAGGTTTGGCCGGTGCTTCAGCCGCCGCCTCTTTGGCCGAACAGGGATATAATGTGAGTACTTTTTGTTTTCAGGACAGCCCCAGGAGAGCTCATTCTGTTGCTGCACAGGGAGGGGTAAACGCAATGAAAAATTACCAAAATGACGGCGACAGTGTATTCAGGATGTTTTACGATACCCTAAAGGGAGGGGATTTTAGAGCAAGGGAAGCCAATGTATACAGATTGGCGGAATGCTCCGCCCACCTCATCGACCAAGCAGTGGCACAAGGGGTACCATTCGCAAGAGAATATAGTGGATACCTGGCCAACCGCTCCTTTGGAGGGGTGCAGGTAAGCAGGACTTTTTATGCAAGGGGGCAAACCGGCCAACAACTGCTATTAGGTGCTTACCAAGCCATGATGAGGCAAGTGGGCCTGGGAAAAATCAAAAGCTACAGCAGACATGAAATGTTGGATTTAGTAGTGGAAGATGGGATGGCAAAAGGCATTATTGCGAGAAATTTGGATACAGGAGAACTGGGCAGGTATGCTGCCCATGCAGTGGTGCTGGCCACAGGAGGCTTCGGGAAAATCTACTATTTATCCACCTTGGCCATGGGCTGCAATGGCACGGCGATCTGGCGGGCGCACAAAAGGGGGGCATTAACTGCATGCCCAAGCTGGACGCAAATCCACCCAACTTGTCTCCCTCAATCGGGCTCACATCAGTCCAAGCTAACGTTAATGTCCGAATCCCTTCGTAACGATGGAAGGATTTGGGTACCTAAGCGGAAAAATGAGTCAAGAGCTCCCATTGACATCCCAGAGGAAGAAAGAGATTATTACCTGGAAAGAAGATATCCCGCATTTGGAAACCTGGCCCCCAGAGATATCTCCTCCAGGGCCGCCAAGGAACGTATCGATGCAGGCTATGGAGTGGGGAAAATGAAAAATGCAGTTTACCTTGATTTCAAAGATGCCATACATGCTCAAGGAAAGGAAACCATAAGAAAAAAATACGGGAATCTTTTCGACATGTACCATAAAATCACTGCGGTGGATGCCTACCAATCCCCTATGTTGATTTCTCCCGCTGCCCATTTCTCGATGGGAGGATTATGGGTGGATTATGAGCTTGGAACCAATATACCCGGGCTATTCGCTATTGGGGAGGCAAACTTTTCAGATCATGGAGCCAACAGATTAGGGGCTAATTCCTTGCTTCAGGCTTGCGTAGACGGTTATTATATTCTTCCCTATACATTACCACATTATTTGGCGGCACTTTCCGGTGAACCTGTACCTTCCTCAAGATCAGAGGCATTTGGAATAGCTGAACATGAGGTCAACAATTCTTTGCAACAGCTTTTAACTATTCAAGGCACTCGCACAGTGGATGATTTTCACCGGGAACTGGGTAAAATCTTATATGATAAATGTGGCCTCATCAGGTCTGAAAATGGACTTAAGGAGGCCATTAAGGAAATTGATGAGTTGATGGGTGAATTCTATCAAAACCTCAAAATCCCGGGTCGTCATGATGAAATGAACGATGAATTGGAAAAGGCAGGTAGAGTGGCCGACTATCTGGAAATAGGCAAAGAAATGTGCATAGACGCACTAAGCCGCAACGAGTCCTGTGGGGCTCATTTCAGGGAGGAGCATCAAACTCCCGAAGGTGAGGCACTCAGGAACGATAAGGAATTCCAATATACCAGCTGCTGGAAATACGACAAACAAAAACCTATGCTGGTAAAAGAACCTCTGCAATTTGAGGTAGTAACTCCCACTGAAAGAAATTATAAATGATGCGATTTAACCTAAAAATCTGGAGGCAACAAAACCCAAAGGACAAAGGGCACTTTGAAACCTATACCGTAGATGAGGTGACCCCGGATATGTCTTTTTTAGAAATGCTGGACAAACTTAATGAAGCCCTTATCATTGAAGGAAAATCCCCAGTGGCTTTCGACCACGATTGTAGGGAAGGGATCTGTGGTCAATGTGGGGTGATGATCAACGGCAGGGCACATGGACCATTGAATCAGACCTCCACCTGTCAATTGCACATGCGCTCATTCATTGATGGGCAAGAAATTACCATAGAACCTTTTCGTGCCAGGGCTTTTCCGGTGAAGAAAGATTTAAAAGTGGACAGATCCGCCTTTGACCAAATTATAGCTAAAGGTGGCTACATCAGTGTCAACACTGGTCAGGCGCCAGAGGCTAATCATACACTAATCCCATCCGAGCAAGTGGAAGAGGCATTCGATGCTGCTTCCTGTATAGGATGTGGGGCCTGTGTGGCCAGTTGCAAGAATGCCAGTGCGGCTTTATTTACCGCTGCCAAAATCAGTCATCTCCACAAACTCCCCCAAGGACAACCCGAAGGGCCCTTCAGGGTAAAGCAATTGGTCAAAGCAATGGATGATTTGGGCTTTGGGGCATGTAGTAATACAGGAGCTTGTGAAGTGGAGTGTCCCCAGGGTATTAGCATCAGCCATATAGCCTTGATGAACAGATTATATTTCAAAACCTAAAAACCCCCTTTTTTTAAAGCGTCCACAGCATGATTGACAGCCCTTGCCGTAAATGCCATGTAAGTCAAGGAAGGGTTTTGTGTACCTGAGGAAGTCATACATGCCCCATCTGTGACATAAACGTTTTTACAGGCATGTAATTGGTTCCATTGGTTCAACATAGAGGTTTTTGGTTCTTTTCCCATTCTTACACCTCCCATCTCATGGATGTCGGATCCTGGAGGAGCATGACTATCGGAGGCCTGAATATTTTTAAACCCTGCTTTATCAAACATCTCCGAAAGCTGCACCTCATAATCCTTTACCATTTTGTCATCATTCTCTGTCCAATCGCAGGAGAGTACCAATTGAGGTATGCCATACTTGTCTGTATGGGATTCATGAAGTCTCACATGGTTTTCCGCAATGGGTACCACCTCCCCCATCATCCAGGCACTTACCCACCAGGGCCCCAATTTTCTGTTCATTAGATTGGCTTTCAAGGTAGCCCCCACACCTTCCCGGCTAAATTGGGCGCTACGGGAGGAAGAACCAAACCCAACCGCATACCCTCTTAAAAAATCCGTCTCCTGACTATGAACATTCCTAAATCGTGGTATATAACTATGGCTGGGGTTTTTCCCCTTGCTCATTACGTCCTGAAACTCCTCACAACGTGCCGATATCCTTCCCCTGTAGTTATGCCAAATGATATATTTACCAAGTGTGTCACTGTCATTTCCCAATCCATTTGGGAATCTTGAGGAAATAGAGTTTAACAAAATTAGGTTGGAATTAAGCGCAGAGGCATTTAAAAAAATCACATCTGCAAAATAATCCCTGGATTCCATGGTGTGGGCATCCAGTACCCTTACTCCGGTGGCTCTCCCTTTGTCCCCATCATAGATGATACTGTGTACTACGGCATGGGGTTTTAAGGTAAGGTTACCGGTCTTTTCCGCCCACGGGATGGTGGAAGCATTACTACTGAAGTATCCCCCTAAGGGGCATCCCCTATTGCATAAGCTTCTGTGCATGCATTTTTGTCTACCTTGCTGCTTATACACCTCTTGCTGATCGGTGATATGGGCACATCGGCCATGAATGAGCTGTCGGTCTGAATAATGCTTCGCCAAGACCTGTTGAAAATGTTTTTCCACGCAGCTCAAGGAAAATGGAGGTAAAAATTCGCCATCCGGAAGCTGAGGAATACCGTCCTTATTACCAGAAATGCCTGAAAACTTTTCCACATGGCTGTACCAGGGAGCTATATCCTTGTACCTTATCGGCCAATCTACGGCAAAACCGTCCCTGTCAGGCCCCTCAAAATCAAAATCAGACCAACGTTGAGTTTGCCTGGCCCATAGTAGCGACTTACCACCCACCTGATATCCTCTTGTCCAGCGAAATGGTTTTTCTTCCACGGTTTCCTGTTCATTTTCTTTCATAAAAAAATGAGCTGTACTTTCATGCATTCTCGGCCCCCTTGCACCATATTCCTGCTGCTGTTCGAATGGGATTTTTCCCCGGTATTCAAATTCCCAAGGGTGCTTATTGGCAGTGGGATAATCTTCAATATGTTTCACATCCCTCCCCCTTTCCAGCACCAGGGTTTTAAGACCCTTTTCACAAAGTTCCTTGGCCGCCCATCCCCCGCTAATCCCAGAGCCTATCACGATAGCGTCATAACTTACCTCTGCCTTTCCTTTTAATGATAAATTTGCCATTTATTATGTCTGTTATCCAATAGGTTTAATCGTCAGATGAGAAAGTCTCCTGAGGGTACAGGAATACACCCTTCGTACACGCCGGGAGCCATTTCATATTTGGTAAATTGAGTGAGATAATATTCAGAGGTGGTAAAGCCTAAGATGCAATATTCCTTCAATTCCCAAAAAGCCTTTTGCGCTTCGGGCTCTTCTTCATCGTTCATATTTTCCAAAATCTGCTCTCTTTCATTCCGTCCCAAGAGAAAAAAACTTCTGCCTTCTGCACGTTCAGACCACAACTCTACAGTATCCAGGTACCCGATAAACTCTTCTATATAGGATTCCGGATAACAATTGGCGATGAGCCGGTTGATAAATTGATCTACTTGAAGTTCTACCGCACCCTTTGTAGAGGTGGCAGGTAAAAAGGTGTCAACTACAGCTTCTAAATTGTTGGCCTGGATATCGTCGATGGCTAAAAGTTTACCTGATTTTTCAGATTCCCGGGTATCACCGGAATCACAACCCGGCAACAACACCATTCCCCACACCCCTAAAGCAATGGATCGGATAGCATCTCTTCTTTCCATAGGCCCAAGAAAGCCATTTTTCTTAAAAAATCATATTCCTTTTTCCCAAGCGGCTATTTTCCGCTAAGATTATTATTATTTCCCCTTCTAATGCCACCAATATTGTTTCCAATAATTTACAAATTCTGGCAAATTCCATAAGATTCATCACCAAAATAAAACGTGTGTTACTTAATTATTTATATTCGCCTTAAATAAATGCCTGAATGAAAAAAAGTGCAAATCCTCTTTCTTTAGAAACCCAAACTGATAAAAAGATTTGGCTTTCCTCACCACACATGGGAACCGATGAGAGAAAGTATGTGGATCAGGCATTTGAAAGTAATTGGGTAGCCCCCTTAGGGCCTAATGTCAATGGTTTTGAGGAGGATATTGTGAACTTTACAAGCTGTGGTTATGCAGCGGCCCTTACTTCTGGCACGGGAGCGATCCATTTGGCCTTGGACATGATCGGTGTAAATCCTGGAGATTTTGTGATTTGTCAGAGCTTCACCTTTTCAGCCTCAGCCAATCCCATCAGATACTTAGGAGGCATCCCTGTTTTTGTGGATTCAGAGGAAGAGACTTGGAATATGTGCCCCAAGGCTTTGTCCAATGCCATAAAGGCTTGCATAGATGGTACTATAGCTTCCAACTATCCTGCATTAGGGCTAGACAAACATGGACAATTGCCTAAGGCCATTATTCCAGTGGATTTATACGGTATGCCTGCCAAAATGAGCGAAATCAATGCCGTAGCTAAGGAATACGGAATCCCCGTCATTGAAGATGCAGCAGAGGCCTTGGGTTCCAGCATTGGTGGTCAGTATTGTGGGACTTTTGGGGATATAGGAATCTTTTCTTTTAATGGAAATAAAATTATAACTACCAGCGGAGGCGGTGCTCTTGTAAGTAAGCATAGGAAATTTGTGGATAAAGCCCGGTTTTTGGCAACTCAGGCCAGAGAGGATGCCCCACATTATGAACACAGGGAGCTTGGCTATAATTACCGGATGAGCAACATTTGTGCAGGTATAGGGAGAGGGCAAATGCAAGTACTTGAAGAAAGAGTTAATCGCCGTAGGGAGATTTTTGATGCGTACAAAGACTTCTTTATGAGCATTGAAGGTGTGACATTTTTGGAGGAACCAGAAGGCTTCTTTTCCAATAGATGGTTAAGTACATTCTTGATCGACCCAAAAAAAACGGGAGGCATTAATAGAGAAACCATTAGGCTTTCGCTCGCCGAAAAAAACATTGAAAGCAGACCCTTGTGGAAACCCATGCATTTGCAACCGGTATTTCAATCTTTTCCATATGCCGGAGGTAATATTTCCAAGACCCTATTTGAGAATGGGTTGTGCTTACCCAGTGGGTCCAATATGGAAAGTACAGATTTGGATAGAATTAGTGGGGTCTTAAAAAAAATATTCAAACATTGAAAATAAATTACAATGCCATTTTTTCGTTTTATATAATCATAAAAACTTTTTTTAATTATATTAAAAAAATTTTATGGTTATAAAAACGTCGTTAATTATTAAAGGCTTTATTACCTTTTTCACAACAATAGGTGGCTAAAATTGTAATTACTAGAATTCCTTGTTAATTTAACAATTCACATTAATTTTTGAGATATGTACATTTATGGTGCTTCGGATCAAGGAAGAGTCGTTATTGACCTAATTGATGGGTATGAGAAAATACATGGGGTATTCGATGACAACCAAACCATTAAAGAATTATTAGGGTATCCGGTAATAGGTAAGGTACCATGCGATTTTGTTTTTGACCACCAGCTTTTTATCGCTATTGGTGATAACCAGATAAGGAGAAAACTAACCCTTCGCTATGCGGATAGGGCCAAATTTGCCACCATCATTCATGAGTCCGCTATCTTTAGCAAAAGGGCTAATGTGGAGGAAGGTTGTGTGGTTATGGAAGGTGCGATTATAAAGGTGAACTGCAATATCGGCAGGCAGGTTATCGTAAACACGGGTGCCTCAATAGACCATGACTGTACCATTGGTGATTTTGTGCATATCGCCCCACAGGCCACCCTTTGCGGAGGAATTACTGTAGGCGAGGGCACACTTGTAGGTGCCAATGCCATAGTTTTGCCTAGGGTGAGAATTGGTGCCTGGTGTACCATAGGTGCAGGCAGCATCGTAAATGCAGATGTACCGGATGGAGCCACCTGGATTGATAGGGGGCTGAAGACAGAAAAGGTGTTGAAGAAAGCATAACCGTACTTTACTTTCACTGGAATATTATTCTTTAGGCATTGAGTTTGCCCAATCCTGAACATTTGAATATATTCAGCGATGGAAAACATCACCCTGCGACAAAATGGTATATTGGCGACCATACAGCTAAAAGGAGCAGAATTATCCAGTTTGCAAATGGAGGGGATAGAGTATATCTGGAATGCAGACCCCAAGGTTTGGAACAGACATGCGCCAATCCTCTTCCCTATAGTGGGAAGATTAAAAGATAACCAATATTCCTACGGACAAAAAAACTATACTCTCCCTCAACACGGGTTTGCAAGGGACCGCAACTTTAGTCTTGTAGATCATACTTCAGACAAAGCCAGCTTCGAATTGACATCGGACCAAGGAACCCTGAGCGATTTCCCCTTTGAATTTCTGCTTCGTATTTCCTATGCCATCACCGATTCTACGTTACTCGTAACTTATCAAGTTCATAACCCTTCCCCAATAAATGAACTATGGTTCAGTATAGGTGCCCACCCGGGGTTTAATTGCCCATTGCTCCCGGCTACCGAAAAGTTCACGGATTATGTTCTGGATTTTGGTGATTCCACTATGGATGCTGTGGTGCTATGGAAATTAGAAAATGGATTGATAGCAAAAGAAAAGGGGGAGTTAACGTTGGTTAATGGCCAAATCCCACTGAATTATTCACTTTTCAATAACGACGCACTGATTTTCTCCACCGATCAGGTAAAAAGGCTGAGCCTTCAGCATAAGCATTCGGGAAAAGGGGTAAGAATGAACTTCCCGGATTTTGAATGGGTAGGAGTCTGGACTAAAGGCATTGGCGCTCCATTTCTTTGCTTGGAGCCTTGGTGCGGCATTGCCGACACTGTGGACCATGACCAGGAGTTCACCACAAAATTAGGCATAAACCGACTTGCGCCTAAAGAGAAATTTTCAAAATCTTTTCATATTGAGTTAATTTAATCCAATTTTTGATTTTTGTTTATTCTTGGGTTAGATTTTAAACCAGCTATTACTTTATTGGTTAACTTTACACTAAAATCGGCACCTAAAATCACCCCATGAACAAGAAATCTTATAAAAATACCTTCCCTTTTCATTTTGGCTTTCAAGTAATTTTATTGCTTGTCCTTTTCTTTCTCCACACTGCCTGCCCCTCTCCTAAAAGTCCTACTTTAAGAACTCTTGAGGATAACCTGATAGAAAGGATTTCACAAGTGGAAGGCACTATCGGACTGGCTTTTAATTTATTGGGCGACAAAGACATCTCCTTGTTTATTAATGAAAAAGAAAACTTTCATGCGGCCTCCACCATGAAAACCCCAGTGATGATGGAAGTGTTCCGTCAAGTAGAAGAGGGGAAATTTTCTTTATCCGACTCCATCTTAGTGGAAAATCAATTTACCAGCATAGTGGATGGTTCCCCTTTTAGCATGGACCTAGGGGTAGACAGTCAAGAGGAGCTGTATGGTAGTATTGGGCAAAAAACAACACTCTACGAATTAGTGTACCAAATGATCATCAAGAGCAGCAACCTGGCCACTAACATCCTGATCGACTTGATTGAGGCAGACAACGTAAATAACTTTATGAGGGAAATAGGTGCCAATGACATACAAGTGCTAAGAGGTGTAGAAGACCTGAAAGCATTTGAGGCAGGCATGAATAACACCACGACGGCATATGATATGATGCTGGTGATGAGGTATATCGCTCAAGGAAAAGCGGTGAGCCCAAAGGCATCCCTCCAAATGATGGATATCCTTTATGATCAGTATTACAAAGACCTAATTCCTAAAAACCTGCCAAATGAGGTGAAAATCGCACATAAAACAGGTTCAATTACCGGTGTACAACATGATGCTGCCATATTGGAAACCCCGGAGGGTAAGCGCTATGTACTGGTGGTACTGTCTAAAGAACTGAAAGATGTGGAAATGGGTAAAGAGGCCATTGCCGATATCAGTAAAATGGTGTATGATTATGTTTCCTCCCTATGAGAAACGCGGTACTATTATTATCCTGCCTACTCTTTTTAGGGTGTAGTGCAAACAAAAAAATTCAGAGATCCCTATCCCAGTCAGAGGTCTTTAACCATGGTGGATTTACCGGGTTTATGCTATATGACCCGGAGGAATCTCGCGTCATTTATGCTGTAAATGAAGACCGCTATTTTGTGCCTGCTTCCAATACGAAGCTATTTACCTTTTACGCTTCCCAAAAAGTGTTGGGGGAGCGGGTCAACGCACTGAATTATCACATAAAGGGGGATAGCCTTCTGTTTTGGGGCACCGGTGATCCCTCTTTCTTACATCCGGATTTTGATGACAGGAGTACATTGCATTTTTTGGAAATGCATGCGGATAAACGTTTGTTTCTGGTGGATAACTTTGACCAAGTCACCCCCAATGGCCCAGGTTGGTCATGGAGCTGGTTTAATTATTATTTTGGGGC
>PXCO01000106.1 GCA_003565295.1 Cyclobacteriaceae bacterium | reverse complement strand
GTCCGGAGTCCAGGATAAAGTGGAAGTTTCTCCGGATAAACACATCGTCTTGCCAGATGTTTCTGTCCCTATAATACAAGAAAGTGCCACCTGCCCCCAGCTCAAAATAATGAGGGCCTTTGCCCCAAAGCCTGTTGATCTGCACGGGAAGGGAAAGAAGGGCCTCCTTGTTATAGGTGTCGTTTCTGGCCCAACCACCGGCACCGATGCGCATACCCCAGGATTGAAGGTCCTCCTTGTCAAACCTAAAATCATAATTAAAGGAATAGGCCAAGCCCGCCCCGCCCAGTTCGGCATAGATGGAGTGGGTAGAGGGTGTTTGGGCCTTTGTGTAAAAACAAAGGGGAAGGGAAATGATAAATAAGAGACAGAATGGCTTCATTAATAAAGTAAGGAAAGTAAAATACAAAATTAAAAAGTTCTTACATATTTTATTAAAAAGTATCTATATTTATCAATGTATTTTTTAAAGTAACTTTTTATATTTTCCTCAATCACCCATCCCAAACAACCCCTTTCTCACTCTACGGAAGTCAAACCATACAGGGTTCACGGCCGTCACACCAGGACTATCCACAGAAATAATAAGGGAACTGATGGGTTCATAGGCCGCACGGGGAGCAATGGCCCCTTTAACCACCACAATCTTTTGGCGTTCAATATACACGCCATTGGATATAAGTTGATGGGCACTATTGGGACTGGAAGGTTTTTGGGTAATTAACACCAAATTGGGTTCCTCCAAACTGGATCCATCAAGATGAATCACGGCTGTATGTCCCATGTCCCAGTACCGCCCACCCCCATGACGAATTTCGGGCTCATAATAATGTCCTATATGCAGGGACCTGACATGTCCTTGAATCCGGACAGGTTTTCCATGCATATCATCTGTTTTACCCCCAACTTCTGCATCAAACGGTTCGCCCACACCCACCTTTGCAGCTATTTCATAAGCCTCAGGATCTGCAATGACCACTACCCATCCTTGGGCTTCATGTTGAATCAATTCCTTCAGCATCACTGTTCCATCCCCTGGGGAACCTCCTCCAATGTTATCTCCCATGTCAATCAATACAACAGGACGTCCCTTATGCTGCATAGCTTCTTTAACGGCATCCTCAGGCATCAAATTTTTCAGTAGGGTTTGGTACCTTGATTCCCAAAGCATGTCACCAAGTCGTCCTGCCTCTTGCTTAGCCAAGGGTATATCCCCGTCGGTTACCACCACGACCGAAGGGCCCATCCCTGGTACATCAGCATATTGATAGCCGCCTGCAACACTTACTGCTAGTATACGCTCATCTTCCTCTAGTCGCTTGCTTTCAGTGGTAATTGGTAATAAGGGCTCGCTAAAGGTGTTCTGAAAAACAATGTTGTAAACCATGGGTGGCTTTACAATTGCCTGTACGGGCTTAATCTCACCTTTTACCAGCCTTGCCATCAACTTAGCCGCCTGATAACCTCGCTCAAATGTATCCACATGAGGGTTTTCCTTGTAGGTGAGCAAAATATCCGATAAGGCGATTGATTGTTCGGTGATATTGGCGTGAAAATCATGCGTGACCACGATGGGTATATCAGGACCAAAGGCTTCACGAACCCTTCGGATGATCTCCTCATCCCCACTGGGGTAGCTTTCCACCACCATCGCCCCATGGAGGTCAAGTAAAATACCATCCAATGCCGGGCCTTCCTTTAATTGCCTTAGGATGATACCCATCAGGTGCTCAAAGGCATCATCGGTGACCGGACCCATGGGCCGGGCTCCAGTCGATAATGCCGGAACAAGGTTAAGCCCGTGATCCTTGGCCCCAGCGATATACCCGGCTGAAATAGTTTGTGAATTTGCCCTGGCAAAAAAATCCTCTTGCTGACCCAAATAATTGTTTGGGTGGAACTGGTCTAAGGTTGCCTTCTGCTTACTGAAAGAATTTGATTCATGCCAGATCCCGGCCACACCAATTTTGGGTAGGTCTTGATCATTTCCAATCAAAGGACCTAAAGTATCTCTATGGGCAGGCGATGGGGTCAATTCGAATGCCATTGCGAATCCCATACTGCTAAAAGCTCCTGCCATAGGTATGGTGAAAATTACCATTAGAAGTTTAATATAGATAGAGAAATGGATGCTGCCGTACATGGTCCAATTGATTGAAGTTAATATTGTTAAAACCTTAAGCCCTATTTGACGATCCTGCAATTACAAAAGCCAACTTAAAGTATCTATAGCTATTTATTGCCTGTATCGTTCCTGAATGATGAAATCATACTTCTCTTCGAAACCGGCAGGAGGCCAAGTACCGATACTTGCACCTATTGGCCTGGGGTTGGGTGGATAAATGGCAAAATCATCCTTTACTGAATAATTGATATTCAGAAAGGGAGTATCTATAGGCCTTCCTCCTTTATTTAAAGAGCGAATACCCATATCAATCAATCCACTGGTCAGGAGGTTTCGCTCTATAGGCACAGGAGGAACCCCACCCCTTGTGATAAACCCTTGTATATTTAAGGTCAAATAGCTGAAGTGGGCGAATATGGGACCTTTGGAAAGCACAAATTCAGTAGCTACGGTTTCCCCATTGGCTTTTGCGGCATAGGCCCAACCATTGTTCACGAGTTCATCAAGCATAAGAATGGCGGCTTTTAACCCATCATTATAACGAATAAGGATGGCTTTAGGATGCTTAACAATTTCTCTCATCGCCCCCTCGGTTCTGTTTTGGATTTTATCACAGGCGGCCTTCACCAGTTCCTCTGAAATGCGCCCATCGTCCAATGCTTTCCAAACCTGGTCACCTTCCAGCCCTTGCACAGATGCGACCCCAGTTTCACCGCCGTTTCGACGCTCTACCATACACTGTAGCAATTCCAAAACATGGTGCCCATAAGCATCTAAACTTGCATACCCAATACCAACGGCTTCTGTAATTTGGCTGCCAATGGGGTGATGGAGGATGGGATCTCTCCAGCAATAGGCCAGGGTAGAACCAGCCATCATGGGAACATTGAGTTCCTTTGCACGGTCATAAATCCACTTGCAATCGAGCCAGTTATAGGAGAGATGCTTATCACTAAATACAGGTATTGGGTGATTATGGGCATCTATCACTCGGAAGATTTGCTCCAGGTGATTCATTCTTGGGTACATTTTCTGTCCCAATCGGTTATAGGGATACTCCCCATGTTCACCCACATATATCACCGCATCCACAGCAATTTCCTTTCCTCCCAGGGTCATCGCCTGTTCTATGGTATCAAAAATGGGAAGATGGTTCAAGGCCGCGATCTTTGGCCCCGTGTGATCGGGAGCCATTTGGTCTATCCAAAAGGACACCACCTCAATTTGAGGTTCCTCTAATCCCTTATCCGTGGGGATACCCAGAAAAAGCTTGGTGCCGATCACATCCGAGTGAGAACTGCCTGAACTGTAGGTGGTGGTGATAAATGCGACTTTGGGCCTTATATTGGGGAGACCAGCTAACTTGCTTTTTGCTTTGAGTCCTAGAAATCCAGGGGCTAAGGCTATGGAAGTGGTTCCCAATGCCGTTTTTTTTAAAAACAGCCTTCTCTTATTTGGTTTTTCCATCAACGTATGTTCTTAATAAGGTTACTTGATTACCAGCCCAATGCATATCCGTTTCTTCGGGGGTCAGCCCCCCCTAGAATCCAACCTGATTCCCGGTCAAAAAAAATTCCCTGGGCACCTCCCACAAACATGGTCCAATCACCTGGGCTTGAGTCCAGTACAAAACCGAGTCGTTCTAATTCCTTCCGGGTTTCTTTTTCCACCCTTGTTTCTATGATGATCTCCTTAGCCGGTACGGCACCCAATTCGTCCTTCCACCTAAACCGCGGAGCGTCTATGGCGGCTTGAATATCCATTCCAAAATCCAAAACGTTAAGAGTTACTTGTGGAACGGATTGCAAAATGCCAAAACTACCCGGAGAACCTATGGCCATTACAGGGATGCCGTCCTTATGGACTTGCATCATTGCCCCTATGCACCATCCCACAGCTTTTCCAGGCTCCACAGTATTGGGAGAGTCGGGCTTCATATCCATCCATTCCATGGCATTATTAAAGGCAATGCCTGTTTCTCCTGCCACATAACCGGAACCAAAGCCACCTCCCAGGGTTTGCGTGATCACCACCACGTTGCCCCACTGATCAGCAGCAGAAAGACTCGTGGTCGCATAAGTGTACCTTTCATCTAATGGTTCTTTGGTCGTATGCTCAATAGGCAGGGAAGGGGATAGGTTATCTGCCAACTTTTGCCGCTCTTGTACGCTTTCCTGGACAATGACCCGTTGCTGTCCTATATATTCATCCGATAATAAAAGGTCCAGGGGAATATCTACGTAGGCGGGATCACCAATGTACCGGTCGGTGTCATGCCTGCACAATGCAATGGTTTCCATCAAGTGCGCCAGATAGGAGGTACTGTTATGCCCTATCTCCTGTATATCAAACCCCTCCATTATCTTGAGCGTCTGCAACTGCTGAATGCCCATGCCCGGAGGAGGATGGTTATATATAGTGTAACCTTTATAATCTATCATCAAAGGATCTGTCCACTTCACACTCTCAGGCACCTTTGCCAGATCCTCCCTGGATATAAAACCACCATCCTTGGCAAAGGCATCCGTAATCGCTTGGGCAAGCGCTCCCCTGTAGAAATGATCAATGCCTTGATCCCCTATTTGACGCATGGTTGCTGCGAGTTTGGGGTTGGCAAATATTTCACCAATCCGATAAGGGGCATTCCCTTCTTTTAGATAGGCCTCCTTGGAAGAGGCATGGTGAACCAACCTATTTTGACTTCCTTCCCACATGGCCTGATCAAATTCCGTTACAGGAACCCCGTGCTCCAGGTATTCTATGGCGGGTTCAAGAACCCTGGCCAGGGACATGGTGCCATAATCTTCCAATGCTCGGTTCCAACCGGCAAGGTTGCCCGGTACAGCCGCTGTCATTGGGCCAATGGCTTCAACGGTTCCATGGCCTGCCCCATCATCAAAGGTCATTGCCTTGGCCATTTCCTCTGCGTTGAATGATTTGGGTACCCATCCGCCAAAAACCAGTGAACGCACTCTTTTCTCTTCCACTGAATAAAGCAACATATACCCCACACCTCCAATGCCGGACATATAGGGTTCGACGGCGTTTAGTGCCGCTGCAGCGGCTACTATTGCATCTACCGCATTGCCACCATCAGCTAGAACTTTCTGACCAGCCAAAGAGGCCAAAGGGTGTGCGGTCGCAACCATTCCCGACTTTCCCATTGCGGGCGGCCGAAGGCTTTCCGATACTACCTGCGCATCTACTGGTGTCAGGTTCAGTACTAAATAGAGTAAAGGAAGAAGCGGGTACTTCCAGCAGGCAATCCGAAGGTGAAAAGGAGGTATGACCATATTAATTAGCGGTAATTATAGTTCAGGCTTTTTACTACTAAGGTCAGGTAGAAGTGACCTTTGCCTCAATTTGCCGCTAAGGGACATCCATCTCACTGGCCATCTCAGGGTGTCCGGCTGGCTAAAATCGTGGCTCAGGTGTAAGATACCATTTCAACCTTGATTATGCAAAAAGAGGTAATTCGATGTTAAAAATTAGTTAAGTCAGAAATCAATCAAATTTGTTGATAAAACCTTAAAATGCGGCAATGGCAAATTGTGCCTCACCCAAATGATGATCCATTTGAGCCCTTGGATGGAAAATATAGTTGAGTCAACTTGCCACAGGAAGTTTAACAAGCTGTTGGACCCCGCCCATTGTAGAGATTGGCACAACTAGCGCTTGTCCCTGATCGGTCCAGCTTAGGCTTGTACCGGAGGTACTAATACGTATTTCGTCCTGAAAGAACGAGACCTGTTTGAGATTACCATTGGAAAGGTCCAAGGTCCAGACCTGATTGGCACCCGACCTATCCGATATAAAGGCTAGGTGCTTATCATCAAAGGGAGAAAAAGCAGGTGCCCTATCATTCCAACGGCTTGCCACTATTTCCTTTTTATGAATGCTTTCCCCAAACTCCACCGCATGGATATTATATACAGTCCTGTTTTCTACAGTACCTACGATATCCAAAACCACCAAATCCTTAAACCCTGAAACATCCAAACCTGTAACCAAGGACAAGCCAGCTCCATGTGCTGGAAAAGGGAATGAGGGCCAGATTACCTCGGTGTTGCCACTTATTTCTGTACGCCACAAGCCCATTTCCCCTCTTTTCAAGGAGTCTGAAAGATATATTACACGGTTATCCTCCTTGTCGAATCTTGGAAAAAGTTGTTGGTAAAATCCCTTCCTCACCACTTCAATGGTTTTGTTATCCACATCATAAGTTTCCAATTGAGAGGGGGGATGTCCCTGCTCACTTTGCTGAAGTCCTTCAGTGGTGCCGTAAATAACTTTTCGCCCATCCCTAGACCATTGTGGGTGGTAGCAATTTAACTTTATCAATTCGGATTGATCCGATCCAAAATCGTGTAAGAATAGGCTTAATGTCATATAGTTTTGGGTGCCTACGCTCCAACGATGGTTGGTAATATATACCACCTTGTTCCCGCCAGGGTTAACTTTGGGGTGGATTATGGGATCCCAATCGCCCAGTTCCATCAAAACTTCATACTCTGGGATTTTGTTAGGGGAAACCATGACCTGATTGGAGGTGGTCATATGGCCAGCCCTAAATGCCTTGACGTTAAATTCATAAATTTCACCAAATTCCAATTCATGAAATAGAAACGACTTGTCATCTGCACTCAATTGGGCTATTCTCACCCACTCCTCGCTTCCTGGCATCAACGCATATACCTCGTACCTGCTTCCCTCCACCGTGTGGGGGCACATCCAGCCAGCACATAGCATTGAAAAGTTCCATTTTAGCATGACTTCCCCTTCTTCGGTAAGTTCTGCGATTAACCTTGGCGTACCCAGTTCAGCTCCCTCGGGGATGGGGTCGTCCCATTGCTTTTCACAGCTCCAAAACACTACACAGAAAATAATGAGAAAATAAATGGAATTCATGGAGTTTATGTTCTGAAGTAGAGATTTAATCATTATCAGTCATTACGTTGGAAAAGACCAAAATGCTACAAAATAATAGAATTATTGGTTTTGGGTAGACTTTATATTGGTACATCGCTTACTTGTGAAAATCCCCGCTTCTACTTTACAATCTCCTCCATTCCTAAATTGCTGGGAGCTTTCAGGGATTTTTTTTACTTTTCCGGCTGACCCAATTTAATCGCACCATGAAGCAATATTACCTGCCTTTAGTTTTTTTGATCTCCATCGCCTGTGGACCTGTTCAAAAGGAAGAGCAACCTTCCCACAAAGTAGACCCCTACGACAACTTCACCGACTGGGCCATCTACAGGGGGGATAAAAAAGCCACCCAGTTTTCGGAAATGGCACAGGTCCATGCCGGGAATGTGCATAGATTAGAAAAAGCCTGGGAATACCAAACAGGGGACCCCAATGGCCCTTCCATGTATTCCAACCCCATTATGATCGATGGGTTGCTGTATTTTACCACCCCAAAGCTTGATGCGGTGGCCATTAATGCCAAAACTGGGGAAGAGGCATGGGTGTTTGACCCCACCCCTTATAATGACAACCAAAAGGTGTTCAGGGGAAGAAACAGGGGCGTGACCTATTGGGAAGGGGAGGCCGGAAAAAGGATATTTCACTTTGTGAACAACAGGGTCTTTGCCCTGGATGCAGGTACAGGTCGATTGATAGAAAGTTTTGGTGAAAACGGCTCCATAGATTTAAGAAAACACCTGCCTGTGGAGTCTGAAACCGCCTCCATAGAAGTGACTACTCCAGGGATCGTTTTCGAGGATTTCCTGATCGTCACCAGTAGGGTGCCGGAGGAATACAATTCCACTCCAGGCGATATACGCGCTTTTGATGCGGTCACCGGGGAGTTTCGATGGATTTTCCATACCATTCCCCATGAAGGGGAATATGGTTATGACACTTGGGAATGGGTAGAGGGAGAGCGTTACGGAGGTGCAAATCCCTGGGGTGGCTTTTCTTTGGACGAGGAGAGAGGCTGGGTGTTTTTTGCCACCGGATCTCCGGCTAATGACTATTACGGGGGGTTCAGAAAGGGAATGAACCTGTTTGGGAATTGTGTGGTGGCATTGAACGCTCGAACAGGGGAAAGAATTTGGCACTACCAAACCGTACACCATGATATTTGGGATTATGATAACCCTCCAGCACCCATGTTGCTCACAATCAATAATAAGGGAGAAAAGCGGGATGTAGTGGTGCAGTTTACCAAAATGGGATTGACTTTTGTGCTGGACCGTGAATCCGGGGAGCCCGTTTTTCCCGTGGTGGAAATGCCCGTTCCGGCCTCTACCGTGCCGGGAGAGGAAGCCTGGCCCACCCAACCCTTTCCCTTAAGGCCTCCGCCCTTGGTCAGGCTTTCCATGCATGAGGCAGACTTGTCACAGATCACCCCTGATACGCACAAGGAAGTATTGGAAACCTTCCGAAAGTATGAGTCAGGCTTTCTCTATACCCCTCCTTCTACGGCCGGAATCATCACCACTCCCAGCCATCAAGGGGGAGTGGAGTGGGGTGGGGGGACGTATAATCCCTATCTCAATGTCGTCTATATCAATGCCAATGAGGCCCCTTCCATCAATACTTTGCATCTTTTTTATGATACTGATGGGGAAGAGGAGGAAGGGCCTTTGGCCAAAGGTGCCTTGGTGTACCAAAAGAACTGTACCTCCTGTCATGGAGCAGATAGGGAAGGAAATCCACCCACTTATCCGGCATTAAAGGAAGTGTCCATGGAGGAAGCAGAAATCCGGGAGTTATTGGCCACAGGGAAGGGGATTATGCCCGCTTTTCAGCAGCTGACCTGGAGGGAAGTAAATGACCTGGTAGCCTTTTTACAGGCAGACAGCAGTGAGGTTCAAACTAAAAGTGGCAATGGCATACGAAGGTATTCGGTGTCCAACCCCTTTTTCACGGACTCCCACGGTGCACCGGCCATTTCCCCACCTTGGGGTACCTTAAATGCCGTGGACCTTGCGGAGGGAGAAATCCTGTGGAAGGTGCCTTTGGGGGAATATCCTGAATTGGCAGCCAAGGGGATTACCGGGACGGGAGCCAAGAATTTTGGTGGGCCTGTCACCACGTCTGGCGGGATTGTCTTTATTTCAGGGACCCCGGATGAGATGATTCGTGCCTTTAGCAGCCATAATGGGGAACTGTTGTGGGAATACAAGCTGCCTGCGGCCGGGTATGCCACCCCCTCAGTATATATGATTGATGGAAAGCAATATATCGTCATTGCCGCAGGGGGAGGAGGTAAAAATGCCACTCCCTACGGGGATTCCATTGTGGCCTTTGCCCTTCCCGATGAAGCGGATCATTCTAGCTCCGAAAAGGGGGAATGGAAATCCCTATTTGACGGAAAAAGCCTGGATGGTTGGGTACACCTGAACGGTTCGCACAGATTCAGGGTGGAAGACGGGGCAATTGTGGCCCGTACGGTACAAAACAGTGAAAACAGCTTTTTATGCACCAAGGAGGAGTTTGGGGATTTTGAGATGGAGCTGGAGGTGATGATCGACAGTGTGAGCAACTCCGGCATACAAATACGTTCCAAGGCGAAGCCGCTCACGCATGGGGAAGGCCATCATAACCGGGCGGGCAGGGTATATGGCCCCCAGGTGGAAATGCAGCGGAACCACAAGCCCGGAACCCCCACCACCGGGTTAATCTACGGGGAGGCTCTAGGCACCGGGTGGTTGTCTTCGGAAGAGAAGATCCAAAACGGACATCATTACCTTCATGACGAAGGCTGGAACCATATGCGGATCCTTGCCGAGGGGCCCAGGATACGATCCTGGGTAAATGGCCAGGAGGTGGAAGATTTGGTTTTGGAAGAGGTGTATGAAACCCATTCCAAAGGTTTTATTGGCTTGCAAGCACATGGCATGGAAGACGGGCAGGAGTATGTGATGAAGTTCAGGAATATCCGGATTAAACCATTATGACAGTCCCATATAACCTTTGAGGTCTTTTTTGGACCTCGGAAGGTTTTCCAACCTGTTCGGGAAAGACCTTCCAAGCAGGGCTCACCACGATGAACTAGGGTTTTTTACCCCTACTACAGGATCAAAAAACCGCAAAAACCAAAACGGAACGAAAACCTTGTTAATAAATAATGCCTACTCGTTAAATCGACTTGAAATCCCAGTAGCTTTCCCATCTCCCCCATATTTATAAAAGCCCTTCCTAGTTTTCACTCCCAAATTCCCAGCCTCCACCATATTTACCAACAACGGACAGGGTGCATACTTGGGCTGACCAAAACCCTCCTGCAGTACCCTTAAGATGGAAAGGCACACATCCAACCCGATAAAATCCGCCAATTGCAAAGGCCCCATGGGGTGGGCCATACCCAGTTTCATTACGGTGTCTATGGCCTCTACGGTAGCCACCCCTTCATAAAGGGTATATATGGCCTCGTTGATCATGGGCATCAAAACCCGGTTAGCCACAAATCCCGGATAATCATTGGCTTCCACGGGTACCTTGCCCAATTTTTCACATAGGGCGATTATTTTTTCAGTGGTGGTTTTGGAAGTTGCATATCCATTGATCACCTCGACTAGCTTCATTACAGGGACAGGGTTCATAAAATGCATACCTATTACCTTTTCGGGGCGTTTTGTGGCAGCTGCAATTTTTGTAATAGACAGGGAAGAGGTGTTGGTGGCCAGCAGGCAATCACCAGGTGCCAAGGTATCCAATGATTTGAACAGGCTTAATTTCAGGGAAAGCTTCTCCGAAGCGGCTTCCACTACCAATTCCGCCTCCCTTACGGCTTCTCCTATATCCATAGAGGTATGTAATCGGCTAAGGGTCTCTTCCTTTTCATTTTCCTTGATGATTTCCTTCTTAATCTGCCGATCCAGGTTAGAAGAAATGGTGGAAAGTGCCTTATCTAACCTTTCAGCATCTATATCCATCAGGTTTACCTCAAAGCCATTTTGGGCAAATGTGTGGGCAATACCATTTCCCATGGTACCTGCGCCTATTACCGTTATATTTTTCATCTGTTTAAATTGTCTTTTTATGGTCAGATGGAATCTCGCAACGCCCCGTAGCTATCGGGGCATCCCAGTGTGTGGCGTGCTCGTCATGCCCTGACTGCCGTCAGGACAGGCTCGATTTCATTGGTCTGTCATTTTTTACAAATGTAGGCTTCACAGTTGGAAACTTGCCAAAGGAATGATGTGATTTTACCTTTTCTTTGATATATTTAAAGCATGCTTTTATAAACCAACCCTAAGACCACACTTGCAAAGAACCACTAACATCAACCTCTATGGAAAATAAAAAAGAGGGTTCGGGAGAACTTAAACGCACACTGGGACCCATTATGCTTTGGGGCCTTGGGGTGGGCTATGTGATTTCAGGCAATTACTTTGGATGGAACCTTGGGTTGGAGGCAGGGGGTACGCTGGGCTTAGGCATCGCCATTGGGTTTATCATTATAATGTACATTACATTCACCTTTAGCTACACGGAAATGGCCTGTGCCATTCCCAGGGCCGGGGGTGCTTTTGCTTATGCGGAGAGGGGGCTAGGTAGGCACCTGGGTTTCCTCACAGGCATGGCCCAGAATATAGAATTTATTTTCGCGCCTCCTGCCATTGCCGCGGCCATTGGTGCATATTTTGGGATATTTTTCCCAACGCTGGACCCTCTGCTTATCGGGATTGTGGCCTATTTTATCTTTACAGGGCTGAATATCCTGGGCTTGCAACTTGCAGCCTCCTTTGAACTTTTTATCACAGTAATTGCCGTAGGGGGATTGTTGTTATTTGCAGGTACCACTCTGCCCGCATTCTCCTTTGAGCATCTGGAGCAAAATTCTCTCCCCAATGGCTATATGGGAGTGGTTGCGGCTATTCCCTTTGCCATTTGGTTTTTTCTGGCTATCGAAGGCGTAGCAAATGTGGCAGAGGAAACGATTAACCCCCAGAAAAATATCCTTATCGGGTTTGGTACGGCCTTGCTCACTTTAATAGTGTTGTGTTTACTGACCTTTACCGCCGCGGTTGGCGTGAGCGGATGGGAGTCGGTGGTATATTTACCCGGCAGTAGGGAAGCACTGGACTCTCCCTTGCCATTGGCCATGGCGCAAGTAGTGGGAGAGGGCACCGGCATGTATCAATTATTGACCTTTATCGGGCTATTCGGTTTGGTAGCCTCCTTTAATGGGATCATTTTGGCAGCAGGGCGAACCACCTTTGAATTTGGAAGGGTGGGGTATGCCCCAAAGGCATTTGGAAAAGTAAGTCGCAAGTTTAAAACTCCAACCAATGCACTTGTTTTCAATATGTGCATAGGCATAATTGCTTTACTTACGGGAAAGACCGGCGAAATCATCACTATCGCTGTGTTTGGCGCCCTGGGCTTATATATTCTTTCTATGGTTTCCTTATTGGCTTTAAGGAAAAAGGAGCCTGAACTGGAAAGGCCATTTATAGTCCCCTTTTATCCCTTATTCCCCTGGATAGCCCTTGTGATAGCAATGGTGTCCCTGATTGCCCTTGCCCTTTATAACTTCGTGTTGGCATTGGTTTTTTTTGGAATGTTGGGAGGGTCTTATTTAATTTTTCGTTTATTTATCTATCAAAACCTTCAGCCTTTAGACCATGAAAAGTAAAGTTGAGATCAAAGCCTACTTACAGAACAATGATTACCATAAGGTAAAACTTGCCGTAGTCGACATAGACGGGGTACTCCGTGGAAAGGTGGTGTCACAGGACAAGTTTCTCACCATTCTGGAAGGAGGCATGGGGTTTTGTGCTGTGGTATTTGGATGGGACATGGAGGATAAATCATACGATAACGTAGATGTGACCGGCTGGCATACCGGATATCCCGATTTTGATGCCAGGGTGGATCATGGCACGCTTAGAAATATCCCATGGGAAAATGGCTTGCCTTTTTTCCTTGCAGATTTCAGTGATGCCGAAGGGAAAGGGCTGGAGGTCTGCCCCAGAAGCCTGCTAAAGCGAATTAGAAAAAAGGCAAAGGATCAGGGTCTGCTGCCAAGGTTTGCTCAAGAATTTGAATGGTTTAATTTTGAGACCACCCCAGACAGGTTCCATAAGGAGGAGCCGGGTCATTCCAAACCCATGACTCCCGGGATGTTTGGGTACTCGATCTTGCGTTCTTCTCTGAAATCACCTTTTTTTAATGACCTTTTTGACTTATGCCATCAATTTGGGGTTCCCTTGGAGGGGTTGCATACTGAAACAGGACCCGGTGTATATGAGGCGGCTATTAAGTATGGGGATATTCTAGCGGCTGCAGACAGGGCTACCTTGTTTAAGACCTGTGTGAAGGAGATTGCTTACCGTCACGCCATTATGGCCACCTTTATGGCCAAGTGGTCGGATCATTTACCTGGTAACGGGGGGCATGTGCATCAAAGCCTTTGGAGCCCAGATGGTAAAAAAAATCTCTTTTATGAGAAAGATCAATCTATCTCAGAGCTTATGAAGCAATATATGGCGGGCCAGTTGCATTGCCTTCCCTATATCTTGCCTATGGTGGCACCGACCATCAACAGTTACAAACGCCTTGTGGAGGGGGCCTGGGCGCCCACCACTCTTACATGGGCTTATGATAATCGGACTACTGCCCTTCGTGTGCTGAAAGGCAGAGAAAATTCCACACGGCTGGAAACCAGGGTAGTGGGTTCGGATGTTAACCCTTATCTTGCAATGGCGGCTTGTTTGGCCTCAGGCCTTTACGGAATTCAAAACAAATTGAGACTGGAACAACCTGCCACGGTAGGAAACGGGTACAAGGATTTTAGTAACGGCTCTCTACCAGGTAATTTGGAGGAGGCAACCGCACAAATGAAAAAATCGGAGATTTCCAGGGAGTTGTTTGGGGAAGTTTTTGTCGATCATTTCTGTAAAACCAGGGAATGGGAATGCAGGGAATTCCATGCTTCAGTTACCGATTGGGAGAGGAAACGATATTTTGAAATCATCTAAAGCGTAAACACATAAATCAATCATGAATAAACCCAGAAGAAATTTCATCCAAAAAATAGGGACCATGGCCGCAGGTGCACTGGTGGCACCTACCATTATTCCCGCATCTGCCCTTGGCAAAAACGGTTTCATAGCACCCTCTGACCGCATCAACCTCGGATTTATCGGAGCAGGCAACCAAGCGGGGAACGATGTCAGGGGGTTTATCGACGACCCCAGGGTGCAAATCACTGCCATTTGTGACGTGAACGAGGAAAGTGACGGCTATTGGGACGGAAAAGTGGCAGGGAGAAAGTTCATCATGAACATGGTGGATGAACATTACAAGGAAGAACATGGAAAAAAATACAAGTCTTCCAAAGGCTTCACCGATTTCCGCGAAATGCTGGATCAAAAGGATTTGGATGCTGTGGAGGTGGTAACCCCTGACCACTGGCATGCGATCCCAGTGCTGATGGCAGCGGCCAAGGGAAAGGACATCTATTGTCAAAAGCCCCTTTCCCTCACGGTGGAGGAAGGAAGGGACATGAGCAATGCGGTAAAAAAACATGGTGTCATTTTTCAGACAGGCAGTCAGCAGCGCTCCGATAAAAATTTCAGGAGGGTGTGCGAACTTGTCAGAAATGGTAGGATAGGGGAGCTTAAAGCTGTGGTCTGTGGACTTCCTGGAGGCACTCCGGATTTTGGTAAAACAGGTCACCTGTACGAGCCGCAACCTGTGCCCAAAGGTTTTGACTACGATATGTGGTTAGGGCCAGCTCCAGAGGCACCCTATAGCCCCGCCCGCACCCATGTGAACTACCGCTGGTTGCTGGATTATTCAGGGGGCATGGTTACCGACTGGGGAGGTCACCATCCCGACATAGCCCAGTGGGGCATGGGCACCGACAACACCGGACCTGTTAAAATCCAAAATGCAAGGTCCAAATGGTCTGACCATCCTCTGTGGGACACTGCAATAGAATTTTACTTCGAATGCGTATATGCCAATGGTGTCACCTTAACCGTGACAAATGATGCCAGACATGGAGTCACTTTTATTGGAAGCGAAGGAGAGGCGTGGGCTAACAGGGGCAGATATGAAGTCAGTCCCGAAAAAATTGACGATACCGAAATACAAGCTGAAGAGTTGCAGCTTTATAAAAGTGATAACCATTATAGAAATTTTATTGACTGTGTGCTTTCAAGGACTGAGGCCATTGCCCCCTGTGAAGTAGGGCACAGGTCCATTACCATTGCCCATTTGGGCAATATCGCTATGATGCTGGGTCAAGATTTAACCTGGGATCCTGATAAGGAAAGGTTCAAGGATAACTTTGCCGCCAACCTTCTGCTCCATAGGAGGATGAGAGAACCTTGGGGCAAACTATACAATGAGCTCAAAGTGTAAAAGCAAAACGGATAGGCACAGGGCCTCGGCAACCTCTGGATTTGTACAGTGTTTTTTGCTGAAACAATGAATGATCGGTATGGGATTCCCTAAAAAGTTCTTTAAATTGCCCTAAATCAAGTAATCAGACTAAATATGGATAAGATACTGGAATTAGCCAAGATGATCGATCATTCCCTTCTTCATCCTACGATGACGGATCAGGAACTAAAGGAGGGTTGTGAAATCGCCAAAAAATACAATGTGGCATCAGTGTGCATCAAACCTTATGCGGTACCGGATGCTGTTAATTGGTTGAAAGGTACGGATGTACTTGTGGGAACCGTCATTGGTTTTCCACATGGCAACTCCTCCCTTACCATTAAAGTGGCGGAAACCATTCAAGCGTGTAAGGATGGTGCCAGAGAGATAGACATGGTGGTGAACATAGGAAAGGTATTGGCAGAGGACTGGGAATATGTAACCAATGAAATAAAGTCTGTGGCCTCAGTTACCCATTCTTATGGGGCAATATTGAAGGTGATCTTCGAGAATGATTTTCTTTCTGGGGACAAATTCAAGATTAAACTTTGTGAAATTTGTAACCAGGCACAGGTGGGCTTCGTGAAGACGAGTACCGGTTATGGTTTTGTAAAAGGAAGAGATGGTAAATACAGCTATAAAGGAGCCACACTGAAGGACTTGAAGCTTATGCGTGCACATGCCGACCCCTCGGTACAGGTAAAAGCTGCTGGCGGGGTCCGGAGCTTAGATGATCTTTTAAAGGTAAAAAAAATCGGTGTTACCCGGATAGGGGCCACGGCAACTGTTGCCATGTTAGAAGAGGCCAAAAAAAGATTCGGGATTCCTTCTGAAGGTGCTCCAAAAAATCAAAAACAGACGCCAGGGTATTAAAAATTAGGATGAAAGAACTGATTGAAGAAACCATAAAAGAGCTGCAGAAGGCAGCTGATTTGGTGCCTAAGGCCTTTGTCGGCTTTGACGGCTATGTGGATAAAATTCAACTTCCCGTGAAGAGCGCAGAGGGGAATGAAAAGGTGTTTTTCCCCGATATATTTGACTTTTCAAAACACTTGGCCAAACATGCCGGGAAAAGTGGTCAGGTAGAGCTAAAGACCCGAATTACCAAGGCTGGAGGGAATGCCCCTATCATGTCTGACGCCTTGTGTTCCTTAAATGTGGACACCACCTGTATGGGCACCCTGGGTAAGCCCAAGCTAAATGCTGTTTTTCAGGAGCTCAGTACCAGGTGCAAACTGGTATCTCTAGGCCCTGAGGCAGTAAGCAATGCTTTTGAGTTTGGGGATGGGAAGATTATTTTTTCCGAGTTGGACGTATTTGATGAGTTGGACTGGGCTTATATCAAGAAAGACAAGAAACTCAAATCGGAAATCAAACAGGCATTGGAGGAGGTGGACTTGTTGGCATTTGTAGATTGGGTAAACTTACCGCATGCCACTGACATATGGAGAGGAATCGCCAAGGATTTACTTCCCAAGGCTTCTCGGAAAAAAAGGTATTTCTTTTTTGACCTTTGCGACCCTTCAAAGAAATCCAGTGCATCGGTAAGGGAAATGCTGGAGGTATTATCCATCTATCAGGACTTCGGGACAGTCATTTTAGGGTTGAACGAAAATGAGACCATACTCATGTATGCGGCCCTAAAAGGGGAGGAACCTCATTCCGGCCAGTCATTGATTACCACCTCAAAGATCATATTTTCGGAAATTTCAGTGGATTTGCTTTTGGTTCATCCCAATGCGAATTCCATTTTGGTAAGTAAGGAAAGGACCGTGGAGGTAAATGGTAAATTGGTGGCCCAGCCTAAAGTGCTCACCGGTGCCGGGGATAATTTTAATGCCGGTTTTATCACCAGTTGGATCCGAGGCTTGAGTGCTGAATCTTCTCTTTTGGCTGGCATGGCAGCCTCCGGTCATTATATCAGTACAGGTCAAAGTGCAAGTATAAAAGACATTATTCATTACCTCCAAAACTGGTAAATGAAACCGTCCTGAATTTTATTTGCATCCTCAGTATTGCCAGCCAAGCAGGTTCCAGTAAAATAGTTGAAATACAGCAGATAGATTGATAAGTACCAAAATGAAATAAAAAATTTTGGTCCTTAAAGATATCGCCGTGATTTCAAAGATCTTCAGTCCATGAATAAACATCATCAAACTAATCCCCGAAAAAACAATGGGAATGACCAATAGTGCTTTTAGGCTTGTTGGAATAACCACCGCTACAGAAAAAGGATCACTCAATACAATTGAGAGCCCAATCACAAAGATCATGAACAGCAACGCATTCACCCAGGCAAGAGATTTTGAGGAAAGGGGCAAATAACGTCGGTTTGGATCTGTAGCATAAAACCTTCTTCTTGAGAGAAAGACCATCGGCCAAAACCAAAGGATAAAAAAATTGGCCGAAAGGGCTAAAATAAAAACACCGAAATGAAGCGCCTGGCTCTCGTACCAAGGGACCTTTTCCATGGTCAGCATGGGCAATTGATCCGCATAAAGGTACTTAATTCTTCCTTTATCATCTTTACCAAAAGCAATTAGTTCTGAACTCCCCTGTTTTCGGTACAAGAGGCTGTCCATCGGCTCATAAAGGAAGCTACCAAATGGGGTGCTTATGCTGAGGTAATGATCTGAATCTTTTTCTACTTTGATTCTTAGAAACAGGGACATGATTTTGGTGAAGTCTGACCTGGAATAGCGATTCATTTTATAATCACCTTTCAAGTGGTCAAAAAATCCATCAGATACCTGAATTTCCGGGATTTGGGGTGGGTTGTTTTCCGGAAAGAAGGCATTCATAAATTGTTCAAAAAAACCCAGGTAGGTCAAAGCCCCGTTTGCCCCATTTAGAGAAAGGTATACGCCCAAATTTTCCTCGGGGATAAGCACCATCATGGAATGAAACCAGAAGGTGTCCCCAAAATGGCCATATGCTTTATACTGATTTCGACTTAAGTCCAAAAACCCATGTAGCATAGGACGAATGGATGGGTGTTGGGTAAAAGCCGGTTGGATCATTTCCCTTAAGGTCATGGTATCCAGAATACTAACCCCATTCAAACTCCCTTCTCCCAGAAAAGCCTTCATTAATTTGGCCATGTCTGCTCCACTGGCACTCCCTGCTCCTGCGGGATAAACCCTAATGAACTCGAAAGGCTCGGGGTCTGGTGATGTGATGGAGGTGTAGCCATTAGATACGTGCGGGCTAAGCTGCTCTGGAACAGGTTGCTTAAATGTGGTTTGTTCCATTCCTAAGGGATGAAGAATGTTTTCTTCCACATAAGAGTGAAAGTCCATCCCACTAACTTTTTCCACGATCAAGGCTGCCAGGGCACTACCATGATTGGAATAAGAAACTTGGCTATTGGGTGGCATTATCTGTGCTGGCATCTCTTTAAAAAGTAAGTCTTCTAGGGGCAAGAGGCTGTTTTCATCCTCACCAAAGAGACCCAATACCCTGTCTTCAAATCCTGCGGTATGGGACATGAGATTTTTTAGGGTAATCCGCTGCCCATCTTTCTTTTTAACTGAAAAATCACCTAAATACTGGTTAATATCCGCATTCAGGTCCAAAAGACCTTTTTCATACAGCTGCATGACAGCCGTCCAGATGAACACTTTGCTGATAGAGCCAATCCTGAACAGACTACTGTCAGGGTGCACCTTGGTTTTTTCTTTGAGGTTCGAATACCCGTAGCCCCGGGAATATTGAGTTTCCCCATCTTTGACCATAATCAGTACAGCTCCGGGAATTTGATGTTCAGACATTAACCCCTTGATTAACCCATCGCAAAATGCTTCTATGCGATCAGGCGAAAAGGTAAAGTCCTGACCGGCACCTTGCTGGCACCAACCCAATGGGATGAACAAAAAGCTAAGCAAAATCAAGGTAATAAACTTTCTCATAGGTACGGGGTGATGTAACTTAAAAAAACAACTGCTTTTGGTTTGAAATATAGCCAAAAAAATAATTTATTAGGCTAAATTGCCCATCAATTAAGTTAATCTAAGTTTTTTATGAATACTGAGTTTCAACGTGCCTTAAGGGGAGTAGTATATGCTTTGTGTTTTGTGATGTTTTCTATGCTCCATGGTTGTGCGCTCGACAATGAGGCGCAGAGGATTGTGGACAGAAGTATTATCGCCCATTGGGGTGAGGGTTGGGATACCATCGAAATGGAGTTTGATTTTCGCGATATCCATTATATGTTGGAAAGGGGGACAGATGGATTTATTTACAGTCGGGAATTCTTGGATTCCGATTCCAGAGTAATTAAGGATGTGCTCACTGATGAGTCTTTTCAGCGTTATATCGATGGAGAGGCGGTTGAGGTCAGTTCGTCAAGGGAAAAAGCGTATAGTAATTCAGTGAATTCGGTGATATATTTCAACCTATTGCCTGTGGTGCTCAATGACAAAGCAGTGAAAAAGCAATTCATAGGAGATGTCGAAATGGGGGGAAAAACTTATCATTTGCTCCAAATTACTTTTCGTGAAGAGGGTGGGGGAGAAGATTTTGATGATATTTACCTGTATTGGATCGAAAAGGAAACATACCTGATCGATTATCTGGCATATGAGTTTTATGTGGATGGTGGCGGGAAACGATTTCGCGAGGCAATCAATAGAAGAGAAATCAATGGGGTTCAGTTTCAGGATTATAACAATTACAAGGCCGATGATGCAGGAGATCTTTTTATTGTTGATGATTTGTTTAGAGAGGGAAAGCTGGAGTTATTATCCGAAATCATCAACGAAAATATGAAAATAAAATTGAAATGACCATTCCTTACCCACAATTTTAAAAGAAAAATGGATTTATAAATTAATTTTTTGATCATTTTTTTCCAGAAGCCTGATAATTGCCTACTTTTAGACTTGATTAATTGTTCCCCCTACAATTTTGATTACATACATCAAACAATTCACCCTATTCGTGGTTACACTTTCAACTAATCATGGATGTAAAAAGGTAGGTTATGAAAATCAAGGATAATATCACCAGTAATGGGTCTAACTCAATCAACGGAACTTTGACAAAACCCAAAGAATTGCTCATCAAGGACGCTATATTCATCAGGGATAAGGGATGTTTGACCAAGGTCAGGTTTTTAGATATCATGTACTTGAAAGGAGATGGTAATTATACCACACTAGTTACAAAAAAGAAGTCCTATTCACTCAGAAACATCCTCAAGGAATTTGAGGAGTTATTGCCGGGTGACTTGTTTATTCGCATTCACAAGTCCTACATCATCAACGTCAATGAGATAAATACCATATCTCCTAAGGAAGTGATGGTGGATGAAGACAAGGTACCTGTTGGTAGAACTTACTATCAAAACCTGATAAATGGAATTCAGAAATTGGGTAGCAACGGGTTAGATTAGTTTATCTCCACAATAAACTGCTGTCACCATAGCTAAGGAACCTATATTGTTCTTCCATGGCCGCTCGGTAAATATTCTTCCAATCTTTACCGACAAAGGCTGCTACAAGTAACATTAGGGTTGATCCGGGCTGATGAAAGTTTGTTATCAGCCCATCTACCATTTTAAAATCATAACCAGGGTAAATATAGATAGAAGTAGTGCCGGTCAGTACAGTTCTGTTTTCCATTTCCATTAATTTTAATAGGGTACCTAGGGCTTCTTGCGTGGAGGGTAATCTTCTTTTTGAATGCTTATAGGGATAGTCCTGCTGGATTTCAAACACTTCATTCTTGTCAATTAATAGCTTAACGCCATACCAATATAAGCTTTCAAGTGATCTCATAGATGTGGTTCCAACGGCTATAAGTTTCTTTCTGTCCTTTAACAACAAATCCTCTATGTTGCTTTTGCTAAATACCATTTGCTCGCTATGCATGGTATGTGCCCTGGGATCTTCACTCTTGATTGGTTGAAATGTACCGGCACTTACATGTAAAGTAAGGTAGGTTAACCTAATATTTTTTGAGGAAAGTTTATCCAGCACACTGTTTGTGAAATGCAACCCAGCGGTTGGTGCGGCTACAGCGCCCTCATTGGTGGAATAAACCGTTTGGTACCTGGGTTTATCCTCAGGTTCTGCTTTGCGGTTTAAATAAGGGGGTAGGGGAACCTCTCCAGCTATTTCCACTATGGAAGCGAAGGTAAAGCTTTTGGGGGTCCAAGAGAGTTTAATCCACTTTTTCTCCCGGTTTACCAAAGTGGCATTAAGTATTAACTTATGGCCATTATGGTTCAGTTCAGTGCTTAAAACTTCCTGTTCTTTCCATTTTTTGAGGTTGCCGATCATGCTTTCCCAGGTGACTTCTCCCTGAGCTTGCATGCACACCTGAATGAGTGGAGAAGGGTTTACCGGTGTTAAGAGAAAAATTTCAATTACAGCACCTGTCCTCCTTCTGAAATATAACCTGGCCGGAATCACTTTGGTATTGTTGAATACCATTAGAGAACCGTTGGGTAACAGGTCAGGCAATTGCCTAAAAGTGTGATGTTGAATTTCCCCTCTCTCGTAACAAAGTAATTTTGACTGGTCCCTTTGATCTAACGGGAATTTTGCAATCCTTTCCGGCGGCAACTCATAATTGAAATCTGATAAATGAAAATTTTGCATGGGGATTAACTGGGCCTTTTTTTATATTTTTACCATTACCCCTTGGGGCTGTAGGCGCTAAACCGACTGCAAATATACTTTATTTTGACCCAAACCCATTTTTCAATACAGTAATGAGTAAAAGATTTAAGATCAAGGCAAACTTTATGGCCTATAACCTACGTTTTAAATTTGACGCAGGCACCTCCAGGGGTGTTTTAAAGTCAAAAGACACCTATATCCTACAATTGAGCTCCCAAGAATATCCTGGTAAATTGGGGTACGGTGAGGCAGGCCCGCTTAAGGGCTTAAGTATAGATGATGTACCGGATTTTGCCGAAAAAGCTGCCACTGCCTTACGTAGAATTGAAGCTTTGGAGTTGAATGATGAGATACCTTACATCTTTGAAATGCTTACTAAAGAAATTGATTCTCAACTACCAAGCCTACGGTTTGCACTTGAAACGGCAATTATCGATTTAATTCATGGCGGTAATAAAATTCTTTTCCCCTCCCCCTTTACGCTTGGAAAACAGGCCCTCCCTATCAATGGGTTGATTTGGATGGGAGATCCCGGCTTTATGCAGGAGCAGATCTCAAAAAAGCTGGAGGAAGGGTATTCCTGTATAAAATTGAAAATAGGGGCGATGGATTTTGCTCAGGAATGCAAGCTTTTGGAGGGAATCAGAAAGGATTTCTCCTCAGATCAGGTGATTCTCAGGGTAGATGCCAATGGTGCATTCAAAGCCGAAACGGCAATGGAAAAACTTAAGGCACTTGCCGCATATGAACTGCACAGTATAGAACAACCCATTTCGCCTGGTGAATGGGAAAAAATGGCCAAACTATGCAGGGAATCCCCGGTGCCCGTCGCATTGGATGAAGAATTAATCCCAATCGTGGAGTATGAAGAAAAAAAGAACCTTCTGGAGATATTGATGCCCCCCTATATCATTCTCAAACCTACCTTGTTGGGAGGATTGGCAAGTTGCAAAGAATGGATTGCATTGGCAGAGGAAAAAGGAATAGGGTGGTGGATGACATCGGCCTTGGAAAGCAATATTGGATTAAATGCCATTGCACAATTTACCGCCATGACCGGAAACCCCCTACATCAGGGTCTAGGTACCGGACAGCTCTACCACAACAATATTTCATCCCCGTTGGCAATTGACAAGGGACATCTTTTGCTAGATAGGAATAAGGGATGGCAAGATTTAAGCCTAATTATTTCTGACCCTTATGAGTGAATATAATGGCTTCCAATTAATTATGGAACAGTGGTTTAAAAGCTTTGTAAACAATTATCTCAGAATAAACCCAATACTTATTATGCGTTTTTCATCCTTTATAACCTTAATAGGTCTACTTGTTTCCGGGTCTCTTTTAGCCCAGGGAAACCTGCTTTCAAAAAAATATTCATTGAACGATTTAAACAGTCACCTTATCGTGGATCGATCATGGATTGACTACCCATCCTATAAAGATAGGACTACATGGGAAACCCTAATTCCAGACCATTTGAGAAATGATTATATACAAGAGGGGGAGAAATATCTGGGTATGGATTGGCCGCAGGTGAAGGCCACCCATTACCTTGAATTTGAAAGGTCTGGCAGCAGGGTTATCATGCAAAATCCTTTTTCAGAAAAAAGGAAGGCATTTCAGGCATTATTCATGGCGGAGTTAATGGAAGGTAAGGGTAGATTCATTGATGACCTTATCAATGGGATATGGGATTTGTCAGAAATGACCTATTGGGGATATTCGGCACACCTCTATTTACAAGAGGCTGGATTTGGACTTCCTGATGTTGAAGAGCCTACCATTGATCTTTCCGTGGGGCAAATAGCTGCTGAATTGGCTTTAGCCCATCATTTTTTTCAAGATGAGTTTGAAAGTATAAGCCCCCTAATCAACCAAAGGATCAAGAAGGAAATAAAGGAAAGGGTGCTTGTTCCTTATTATACCCGGGATGATTTTTGGTGGATGGGGTTAAACACAAGCAGGACAAGAATGAATAATTGGACGGTCTGGTGCAATTACAATGTGCTGCTTACGATCATGTTGATGGAGGATGACCCCAATAAACGTAAAAAGGGAGTTTATAAAACCATGTTGTCGGTGGACAGGTTTCTGGATGCCTATGAGGAAGATGGAGGATGCGATGAGGGGCCCTCCTATTGGAGCCATGCTGGAGGTAAGCTGTATGACTACCTTAATTTACTGGAAAAAGCAACTCGAGGCAAAGTGGATGTTTTTGGAGTAGAAAAAGTGGCTAATATTGGCAAATATATATACCGGGCGTTCATTGCTGATCGCTACTTCATTAATTTTGCGGATGCTTCCAATCGCATCAACACCAGGGCAGGAGAAATTTTTCGTTTTGGGGAAAAAATAGGAGATGATACGATGAAAGCTTTCGGTGCCTACGTAGCGGATCAGCAAAACTTCGGAAATACACGCTTACCGGGGAAAATTGAGCTTGCACTGGAAAATCTTTTTCATATGGACAGGCTATTGGCTTATAATCCAGAGGCACCCTATCTTGGAAGTGTTTGGTTGCCAGATTCCGAATTAGCAGTAGCAAGAGAAAATGAGGGTAGTAGGGAAGGTTTGTTTTTTGCAGCCAAGGGAGGCCATAATGCAGAAAGTCACAATCACAATGATGTGGGCACTTTCATCTTATATGTAGACGGAAAGCCGTGCTTGGTAGATGCGGGTGTAGGAACGTATACGGCAAAAACTTTTAGTGATCAGAGGTATGAGATATGGACCATGCAGTCTGAATATCACAATTTGCCATTTATCAATGGCCACGGACAAAAGAATGGGGCTCAATTTGAGGCAAGTTCTGTAACTTTTTCAGAAAACAGAAATAGCAAGAAATTTGCCGTGGACATTTCAAAGGCCTATCCGGTTGAGGCAGGGGTGGAATATTGGGTAAGGACCTATACACTTAGAAGGAAGAAGGGCTTTACGATAGAAAATAGCTATAAACTAAACAAAATACAAGGACAAACTCTTCAGCATTTCTTGACATCTTGCAAGGTTCGTGAGGAAGAGGAGGGTAGGTTGGAGCTCTCAGGTGAAGGTTTCAAGCTATTATTGGAGTATGATCCTACATTTTTTGAAAGCGAAATTTCTTCAATCAATATGGATGACGATCGATTGGAAAGGGCTTGGCCAGAAGGGCTACAAAGGATCAAGTTGAAATATAAGAACTTGGACAAAAACGGGAAAGATACCATAACCATACAAAGGATGGATTAATGTCAGGGGGTTTCAGACCTTCGGTTTGGGACAAGTTATGACCATTGAAAATCAATTATAAACACATGAAATCGAGCCTGTCCTGACGGCAGTCAGGGCATGAGGAAAACCTCACACGGAAGGATGATTATCAAAGCGAGATTCCACCCCGATAAACCGGGGCAAGTTATGACCGCTGGAAAACAATTATAAACACATGAAAATGAGAATTTTATTTTTACTATTCAGTTATTTACTCACAATAATAACATCAATAGCTCAAGAAATACATCAACCTTACGATGTTGTGGTATATGGGGCTACTGCAAGTGGGGTTACGGCATCGGTCGCTGCTGCCAATGAAGGCATGAAGGTGTTGCTTGTTGAACCCAGGAAGCATGTTGGAGGAATGGTTACCGGGGGACTGTCTCATACAGATTATGGTGATAGGACGGTGATAGGGGGCTTGGCAGTAGATTTGTATAAAAAAGTTGCAGATCACTATAATACCCACATATTTTTTTGGAGGGGTCCTGAGCCTCATATTGGTGAAAAGATAATGAAAGATTGGCTGGAGGAGTCGAATGTAGACGTCATTTATAACAGGAGAATAGAACAGGTAATTAATGAGGACGGAAGGATAAAATCTTTGGTTTTTACCGACGGCACCCGTGCAGAAGGCGAAATTTTCATCGATGCCGGTTACGAGGGGGATTTGATGGCAAGAGCGGGTGTTTCTTATACCTACGGGAGGGAAGGTAAAAGCGAATATAATGAAAACTGGGCAGGACGGCAGCCAATTACATTCACGAGTCATCAGATTGATGCCCGTCTTAACCCATTTTTGGACGAAAAAAAGAAAACACTCCTTCCCCTGATCCATCCCAAGCCAATGGTGGAAATTGGAGAAGCCGACAAAGGGATTCAATCTTATTGTTTTAGACTTATTGCTACCAATGAACCTGAAAATATGATTGAATGGCCAAAACCTGAAAACTATAGCCCTGATCAATTTGAATTAGTTAAACGATATTACCATGCAAAGCCTGAGGCGGGCCCGTTAATTACATTTTGGCCCACACTGCCAAATGGTAAATCAGATATAAATTCCTCTGTTGGAATTTCCACAAACTTATTAGATGGGTCAAGTTGGGAATATCCTGAGGCCGATTATGAAAAAAGAGACAGCATTTGGCAGTGGCATGAGGACTATACATTGGGCCTGGCCTACTTTCTGGCAAATGATCAATCTGTCCCACTTCATGTTCGAAATGAAATGAAAAACTTCGGCCTTTGTAAGGACGAATATGTGGATAACGGGCATTTCCCTCATCAATTATACGTGAGGGTTGCAAGAAGGATGAAAGGAGAATACATTATGACAGAACATGACCTTTTAACTGACACAGTTAAATATGATGCCATAGGGATGGGTTCTTACAATATCGATGTTAGAGAAATGCAGAGAAATTACATTGAAATAAGCAGGTTTCCCGACATGAAACCTGAGGTTTACAATGAAGGTTATTTATCCATTCCTGTTGCCCAATATGAAATACCCTTCCGTTCGATTGTTCCAAAATTTGAAGAATGCACGAACCTTTTGGTTCCAGTTTGCATTTCAGGTTCTCATCTCGCCATTTCTTCTATCAGAATGGAACCCCAATATATGATTTTAGGACAATCGGCGGGCTTAGCTGCCGCAATGGCGGTGAAATCTGAAAGAGCCATTCAAAAAGTTGATATTCACGAACTCCAAAAGAAACTTGTCTCCCAAAACCAGGTCATTTCTTTAAAAAACAATCCCTATGGTATTTGGAATGATGAGCATACGATAATTATAGACAACAACATGAAGGGCTTTACTTCCTTTATTGGTGATTGGTACGAAAATGAAACATTGAGCATGGGTCGATTTGAAATGAATTTTCGATACAATCCCAAAGGAAAGGATGGAGAGTTTTACTTTCAACCCTATTTTTTCAAACCAGGAACCTACAAGGTTTCCATTTGGTTTCCCTCTTCAAGGGAATTTGCATCCGAGGTTCCTATCACTATTCATCATGCCAATGGAAATTTAAACACTTATGTTAATCAACAAATCAATGGAGGTGATTGGGTAGAAATAGGGGAACATCCATTTGAGTCTGGGTTTCAGCATGCCTTGACCATTCATGGTGAACTGGATAAATATGTAATTGCAGATGCTGTAAAATTTGAGTTTGTAAACCCTTAACCATTCTTCCCTAAGTGTGTTGTTTGTGTCAAGCCCGATTTCATTTCATCGCTGCTCCACAGATCCTGGCCTGCTTCTTTTTAGGTCAAAAATAATGGCCCCGCCCAAAATAAGGTACTGAATAAACCTCAATGCTGCTGAGCTTTCTGTTTGTGGGATGCTATAGGCCTCATAGGAGGTAAATATCATTAGTGACCAGATGGTCAGGCTTTTATAGTTAGTGAGCACTGCCAATCCCAATGGTATGATGATGTACCAGGGATGGATCACCGTATGCAGCAAAAAATAAATCATATAAGTCCAAACCGAACCCTGAAGTAAATCCAAAGGAAATTTGCGCTTAACGGCCATCCAGATGATAAGCAAGGCGGAAAGCAAGGTCAGCAAGGGACTTAAATAAGCAATGGGGTTGAAGTCCAGCCAAACCATGATCAAATCCCTGAATATAAAATAAACGGAAGCGTTGAACTCGAATTTCCCATGATACAGTTTAAGGGCTTCCAGATATCCTTCCCAAGAAAATGCCAAGGGAATAAAAAGAATAAGAACAGTGGAGAGGGTGCCTAGAATTAACCATTTTCTAAGATATCCTTCGCTCCTTAAGAAAAGCAGTGGTGCAAGTAGGATGGGAGTTAGCTTAATCCCAATGGCAGTGCCAAAGGCGATGCCGATTCCTTTATGCTTAATATACCAATACCAAAGGGTCAATAAAACAAAAAATAAGACTATCCCTTCAAAGTGGAGGTTACCCGTTATTTCCAATATCACGAGGGGGTTTAACGCATATAAAAGCACCCTGCATCTTGGTCTGTTAAATACCTTTGCCAGCTTATGGAGCATCAGCATCACAGCTAGATCAAATCCCAAAAGGATAGTTCTGATCACTAAAATGGATCCGAAAACACTTTCCTGACCAATGGCCGCCCCAATCATAAAGATTAGCTGATTGGTAGGGGGGTAAACCGAATGATATGCTTGGCTATTCAGCATCTTAAAAAGATCCCTGAAAAACTCCGAATCCGCAATTTCTAAAGAGGAGATGATGTCAACAGGTAGGTGGACGTAGGGGTTGATTCCCTGTAAGAGCAAATGCCCATCCCAAATAAATCGGTATACATCATCCGATAACTCTGGAACTGCAAAAAAGAGCAACAACCGGAAAATGACCGACGTGGCCAATAGGGTACGATAAAGTGGCCTTAACCTGCCAAATGAATCATATAAAAGCAGGAATAGGCCAAAAAGTAGGGCATACGTAAAAAAGCCTAATACAAACTGGCTTCTAGGTATAAAATACCCTAATAAGACAAGAAACAGGGCATAGAATAAAATTAACCCTCCCAAGTAAATCCTTTTGTCCCTCATGGGTCTAGTTGTAGCTCCCTTCTATAGCGGGTATCTTCCTTTTTGTTTTTGTTCCAATAGTCTATTTGCCGCACTGCTTTCCTTTTCCCTGTTGTAGTTTCCCGTGTACCCTTGTCATTTTCATTTATTTCTTCAAAATAGATGATTTGGTGGGGAAATGCCTTTTCAAAGTGGATCTTCAGGATTCTGTTATAGTCGACATAATCCACTTCTAATTCATCATAGGTGTTATCTACCCTGTTGATCCGCACCAGGGCTTTTTGCGGGGCAGGTTGAACATGGGAGAACCTTTGCTCCAATAGGCCAGGCACCAGGTTCACTTCTCCCGTGGGCAGATGCTGGGGGCCAAAACGTATTAGGTTCCAAAGGTGGTCCTCTGCCATTGCTGTTATGCTGAATTCCTGATCCCCTTCTTCCTCAAAATAGGAAAAAAGTTTAACCTTGTACCGATCACCTCCAGAAAGGTTCATCTGGGTAAAAGATTGCCCACACCACTCCTGAGAAGAGGCCGTAATTTTCAGGGCGGATGTATTCCTGTAAACCGGCGAAAACACGGAAAGCATCATGTGGTAGGGATAAATGCCCGTGACAAATTCTTTGGTAAAGTTTAGTTTGAGCACCTTTTCTGCATCGCGACCTGCTTTTTCAGGTTCGTCCAATTTTACGTGTTTTTTTCTAGAAATATCTTCGGTCACGAAGATCAGGACCGCTTCCCCCTGTCTTTCTTCCCCATACCGGTATTGCTTAAGGTCGTAGGAACTGATTTCGGCCTTTCCCTGATACCAGTAGTTGTGCCATTCTTTAGTGTCCATATTTGACCTGTTAGGCCCACCACAAGAAATAAAGATAAAAATACTCAGAAGGATAAGCGAATACACAGTTTTCATGATAAAGTGTTTTAAAACGAAAGTAAGCAATAAAATGAGCAAAACGAAGGGAAATTTTAGCACAAATTTTTCACTTAAATCTTTTAGAACGGTTTTTGCGTAAGATAGGGTATATGCACTACCGCAAATGACTAAAAATGAAGGAATAAGATGAAAAAGTTGATGAATAAATATATACACCTTATTTGGGCACTTCCGCTGATCGGGGTGCTGGGATGGGTTCCTTTTGGCGATGACCTTACGGACAAGATTAGGGTGACCTTAAATGCATACCGGGTGAACCTTTCCCCGGAAAAAGTTTATTTGCACCACGACAAACCTCATTACCTGCGTGGGGAGATGATCTGGCTTAAGGGCTATGTTGTGGGCGGGAGCAATCTTCAACCTACCCAGAAAAGTGGGGTGCTCTATGTGGACTTGATGAATGATGCGGGGGGAGTGGTGGAAAGCCTTACCCTCCCCATCATGGATGGGGAGGCAGTGGGGGATTTCTTGTTGCCGGAGGATTTGTCACCCGGGGTTTACAGGATTTCGGCATTCACCAATTGGATGAGAAATTTTGGCGAGGAAAATTATTTCCAAAAGGAAATTTTGGTAATGGAAGAGAAAAGTCATTTCAAGGATTCAGAGGAAAGCCGTGAAGCAGAGATAGACTTGCAATTTTTCCCTGAAGGTGGGGATTTGGTGCAGGGAATCACATCCACAGTGGCCTTTAAGGCCTTGGGAAATGATGGTTATGGTGTGAACATAGAAGGCGGTATATTCGATGAAAATGGTGTTAAGGTAACCGAATTCAAGGACCATCATTTGGGCATGGGGGCATTTGAGCTCACTCCGGATAAAGGCAAGCAGTACTTTGCAAAGGTGAACTTCCAGGATGGTAAAACAGTGGATTATCCCCTTCCCAGGGTTTTGGATGCAGGGTATGTCTTGAAGGGGGACGAACTTCAGGACCCTGAGAATTTACACATTAGCATTCATTCTGGCCAGGATCAGGTCAACAACTTGTTGGTAACTGCAATTGCCCAGGACGATTTAGTTGAGGGAAAAGAAATTCAGGTTCAGGACGGAGAGCCTGCATCCATCACAATAGAAAAAGCCAATTTGCCCACGGGTATCCTTAGAATCAACCTGGGTACCTTGGAAGGGGAGCCATTGGCTGAACGATTGGTCTTTATCCAAAATGAAGGTCAAGACGCCTTAAAGGTTAATGCTGATAAGCCTAAATACGAAACCAGGGAAAAAGTGACCCTGGACGTGGAACTGGATAAGGCCGAGGATGAAGATTTCAGGTTTTCCGTGGCCATCACAGCAGATGAGTGGGTGGGAAGAAGTCCTCACGAAGAGAATATAATGACGTATTTGTTGATGAGTGCGGATTTGAAAGGCCACATTGAGCAACCCGCCTATTATTTTGAAAACAGGGAAATGGAGCGGCAAGTGGCCCTTAGGAATTTGATGATGAGCCAGGGATGGAGCAAGTTTCAGTGGGAGGCCATAGCCGCCCAGAAGTTACCGGAAATCCAATATCCCAACGAATATGACCTAAATATATGGGGAGCGTTGAAAAAGGCAAACGGACAACCGGTAGAAGAAGGGGAGGCACTACTGTATTTGAAGGATAGGTTTCAAACTTTCATCACCACACCTGTGGATGAAGAGGGAAGGTTTAGGTTTAGGGGATTTTATTTTAAAGATAGCATAGATGTGATGGTTCAGGGAACTGACGCCAGAGGTAGAACACACAATGTGGAAGTTCACATGGACTATCGCGACTATTTTCCCTACCAGGGCATTCCCAAAGTTGGCCTAGCGCCATCTTTTGGCAAGACGGTACCTGATGGGTATGCGCTGCCCGGTCAACAGTATACCCAACCATTTGACGCAGATGTGGGGGCCATGGAGTTAGGTGAGATACTCCTGGAAGAGGTGGTAGTAGAAGGAAGGGCAGAGATCCACGAGCCTTTTAGGCTGCATAAACGTGCCGATGTTACCCTGGAGCGCCGTCAACTCCCCGTAGCTCCCTCGGGCAATATTATGGAGGCCCTGCAAGGCAGGGTGGCCGGACTTCAGGTCACACAAACGGGATTCAATGAATTTAGGGCAATAATTCGGGGACAAGGCACACCTCTTTACCTTCTTGACGGAATGCCCATAGACGAAAGAACAGTGTCAAGTCTCAACCAATTTGATATTGCCAGGATAGAGATTCTTAAGAGCCCTGGAACCGTGGGTATTTACGGGGGTAGGGGAGCTGGTGGTGTCATTGCCCTATTTACGGAAAGGGGAGCGTCCTTGCAGGAGGAACCGGAACCCGGAAAGCACCTGGTGACCCACAGGGCGACCGGATATACGAAAACAAGGAGTTTTTATGCCCCGAAGTATGAATCACCAGATTCCGACTATTATGACTTGCCTGACCTGCGGTCCACCGTTTATTGGAATCCCCATATGATGGTGACCAATGAGGGCAAAGCCCGTATCACCTTTTACACCTCCGATGCCGTTGGGGATTACAAGGTGGTTTTGGAAGGGGTAAGCAGTGAAGGTAGACCTTTGCATGCTACCCATACCTTCCAGGTTATTGGTGCTCCTGAAATGTTGGAAATGGGGAAAGCAGAATAAACTTTATTAAGAGAAACCCTCCAGGTTTTTTATACCTGGAGGGTTTTTTTGGCTTGAACAATACCGATTACATGTGCGAGTTAGTTTTCGGATGGTTTTGTTGCCAATGATTTACAGATTAACCTTCAAACTGAAGGTTTAACCTTTTTCCTGGCTCTGAAGACTAGATTACTATTTGAATGTATTAATTAAATATGATAAATTATTTGTTTTTAAAGAATATATTACTAAATTGTTCTCGATTATTAAAAGAACATCATAACCCAAACTTTTCAGGATTTTTATGAAAGTGGTGAAATGGCAAAAATAGGGGAGGTCTTGAAAATCTTAACTTCATTTGGGTGGTTTTTTTGATGGAATGATCCTTAGAATAAAGAAGCGCAAAGCGGGAAAAAGTAATACTCGATAATATTGCCAAAAATATGAGATAAATCCATCTAATCCCTGATGTCATGAAGTCGTGAATAATGGTGTACTAGTAGATAAAGGGCTGGAGATTTACCACCGACATAGGCCTCAGTTTTCACTGCTACCTTTCCTACCAATCATAAATAGTTACTGTTATTTATTGCTTTAGCGGAAATGAGGCTGAAAGAATAGGGCTTGAGCGTAAATTTTAATTCGATATCGAAAAACTCGAAAAGCTGAAACCTATTAAAAACCTTATTATTCCACACCCAAGACCAGAAATTATTTCTTTCCTACTATATTCAGAATGGCAGTCTTTGGTTAATGCATCAAAACCATGACGGACCTGCTGGGGGAAGTCTTCTGACAAAAAGATATATTCAAGAAATGACCAATGAAGGGCATTTAGCTTTAAGCCTGGCAATGCTTTCTACACTTAAAAAATATCATTAACCCGGCATTTTCATTTTCAGCAATCCTCCCCAAGGTTCTAATGAAAAATACGTAATTTACGGGCAAAATTTTAACCTGTTTTCTGATGTCCCCAATCTTAGTCTTTGGCGTGATCGCCGGTTACTTCTTATTGTTGATTCTTATTAGCTACCTGACTTCCAGAAAATCGGACAGCCTTACCTTCTACACCGGCAACCGGGAGTCTCCCTGGTTTTTGGTGGCCTTCGGTATGGTAGGCGCATCATTGTCGGGGGTGACTTTTATTTCTGTACCCGGGGAGGTAGGCAATACCAACTGGGCGTACCTGCAACTGGTTTTGGGCAATATGGTGGGTTATGCGGTCATAGCATTGGTGCTTATACCCCTATTTTATAAGTTAAACCTGATATCCATCTATGAATACCTGAAAACCCGGTTCGGCAGAAACACCTACCTATCCGGTGCTACCATCTTCTTGATCTCACAGACCATAGGCGCTTCGTTCCGCTTGTTTTTGGCGGCCACTGTACTGCAACTGGCCTTTTTTGAAGCATTCGGTATTCCCTTTTATGCTGCAGTTTTCACCACCATGGTACTTATTTGGTTATACACCTTTAAAAGCGGTATCAAAACCATCGTGTGGACAGACACCCTTCAGACCACCTTTTTGTTGGCGGCAGTGCTCATCTGTATCTTTGTAATCGCAAGTCATCTCAACAAGGACGGCACGGGTTTGTTGGGTATGATTGCCCAAAGTGACCGGTCCGACATTTGGGTGTGGGACGGGAATTCCAGTCAAAATTTCTTCAAGATGTTTGCAGCAGGCATCTTTATCACCATTGCCATGAACGGGTTGGATCAGAATGTGATGCAAAAAAACCTGACCTGCAAAAACCAAAAGGATGCCCAGAAAAATATTTTTTGGTTCTCACTTACTTTTCTTTTTTCCAATGTGTTGTTTTTAGCCTTAGGGGTGTTGTTGTATACTTATGCCTCCCAGTTTGGCATTGGGCTTCCGGGAGCTACCGACGAGCTTTTTCCTTCTTTGGCCCTGAATCACTTTGGCACCCTGGCAGGTGTGGTGTTTTTATTGGGGATCACTGCGGCAGCTTTTTCCAGTGCGGATTCAGCCTTGACGGCACTCACCACCTCTTTTTGTATAGATATTATTGATCTGCCTAAACGAAAAAAACTAAATCAGGACAGGACAAGGCTGTTCATCCACATTGGGTTTACCTTTTTGGTGTTTTTCACCATAGTGTTGTTCAATGAATTGAATGACAGGTCGGTGGTAAGTGCAGTGTTCAAGGCGGCCGGGTTCACCTATGGCCCCTTATTGGGAATGTTTGTATATGGACTTACCAACCGATGGAATGTTAGTGACAGATGGGTACCTCTAATATGTTTGCTTAGCCCTGCCCTTTCATTTGTGCTGGATCATTTTTCGGAATCCTGGTTTTCGGGGTATCAATTCGGTTTTGAAATATTACTGGTCAATGCGGCCATCACCTATCTGGGTTTGTTGTTTTTAAGGAAAAACAATGTCTGAATGGCTTTTTCATCTTACCCCGGTACTGTTTCAGGAGATGGAATAAAGGTTTGAGGTAAGGAATTATATCACTTTATTACGGTAAAAGGTGACTTGGTTTACTTTCATTTTATTTCTTCAAATTCAGTATTTACCTTTAGGTATAAGCTTTTCGGATATACTTTTCGAAGTAGTTGAATTTAGTTTTTGATCAATTATTGAGGTAGAAGATTGGTTGATTTTTAAATAGTATATTTTTTGTGTGGTTGAGTTGGGATAGCTCCCCGAAAACACCAAATGGTGTTTTTGGGGAGTTTTTTTTTGGGGGGGGAAACAGAAAAAGTTGAATTATGCTTACCATTAATAATTAAGTTTATGATGGGGGCAAATTCACCGGAATCATTATTATTGATTCCGGTTCACCTGGATTGATTAAACCACTTTCCAACCTTCTTTTTGCATTTTTTGCAACTTTTAAAGAGGCCGATGGAGGTGTTGTACTAGTGTTGTAGTCGGTGTTTCTAATTTTCCTGACAAAAAAACGAAAAATGACCCAACCTTTCATTAAATTATTTCAATATTTAACCTTAAAAAATACCCTTTCATGGAAAGAACCAAAATTTGGTTTTTAGAAAATTTCAGTATACTAAAGGTGCTGACCCCTGAGGAAAAAAGGTTGATGCACAAGGTGACCACCATGAAGGATGTCCCCAAAAATCAAGTTCTTTATTTTCCTGAGGACAGCTCAGAATGTGTTTTCCTGCTAAAGAAGGGGAAAATTAAAATCTCAAAGATTTCCAAGGATGGTAGGGAAGTGATTTTGGCCATTCTTGGTCCAGGGGAGGTGTTTGGGGAGCTGTGCCTTACGGGGCAAACCAAGCGGGAAGAAATTGCTGAAGTGACAGATGATGCGGTGATTTGTAAGGTTGGCATCAATGATTTCCAAAAAATCATGGGACTTAATGCCAATTTTAATCTGGAAGTGACCAAACTGATCGGCTTTAAATTGAAAAAAATTCAAAACCGCTTAGAAAATATTGTTTTCAATACCTCTGAACAACGGATCCGAAATTTTATCAAAGAGGCAGTGAATGCTTTCGGCAGACAAGTAAAAGGTGATAGCGAACAATTTGTGGTAGAACTTGGGATAACCCACGAGGAAGTGGCAAAGCTCACCGTAACCAGCCGACAAACCGTGACCACAGTTTTCAGGGAACTTGAAAAAAATGGTATCATCAAGTATGACAGAAAAAGGATTTATGTAAGAAACATGTCGGCCATTTGAAGCTGGGTTTTTCTTATCTTAAAAACCTGTTTAATGAACCAGCCCTGGACGGTTTTTCAACAAGTTTCTGTTGAGCAATTGCCGGAATGAAATGACTTTTCCGTCATATTTTAATCCTCCACATTCATGAAACAGCTTTTTCTTTATAAAAAAATTGCTCATTGGGGAAAGAAAAAAGATCAACCTGTCCATTTGCTTTAAGTTCATCCATTTGCAGCAATATGCGATAAAGGGATGGTAGAGGCTTCCTAATTCTTTTTTTAAGTTAACTGCTTTGATAATGCGCCTATCAAAGTTTTTTGGAGGGAAAAAACCCGGTTTTATGAAATAAAGTATTTCACCTGTGGCTACAAATGCTCCAGCTTCGGCTTTTAGCCTATGGGAACTTCCCTCAAAAAAATAAAGTTTTGCATGGGATTTTTCAGCTAGTTTAGTTAGGTTTTCGTCTTCAAAATTATTTACGATAATTACCTCTTGAAGATGTGTAGGTAGTGTATGTTTATATAAAAACACCAATAAGTCCCGAAGGTATTCGGTATCATTTTGGGAAGGTATTATAATGCTTATTTTCATCTGTTTATAATTGTCTTTTTATTGGTCATATAGCCTGCCCCGGACTCGCTTCGGGGGAATCTCGCATCTCCCCGATAGCCATCGGGGCATCCCCCCGTGTGTCGCTCTCGTCATGCCCTGACTGCCGTCAGGACAGGCTCGATTTCATGTGTTTATAATTGATTTTTATTTGCCACAACTTGTCCCGATCTTCGGGATAGCCTGCCCCGAACTCGCTTCGGGGAACTTGCTTCGGGGGAATCTCGCAACCCCGGTAGCCCCGGAGCTATTGGGGGGGGCGCCCCTCGGTGTGTGGATCTCGTCATGCTCAATTCCATATTGGCGTTTTTCACCTATTGAATTGAGCCAAAAGAATCATTTACCAATTATACCACCAAAACCGATTTCAAAATGTCTTTTAGTTGACAATTCTGACTAAATATAACGTTCAAATAGAAATATGATCACTAATCGTACTGCAACCTGTTGATAGTTTTTATCTTATAAAAATTTCACCGAAAATATTCCAAAACCAATGCATACCCGCAAGTGGAGGTTATAATAGGAATCGTTGTTCAGGTTATGACAATAGCCTAATGGTCGGGCTTTTCTTTCATAAAAAACAGAAAGTCTTGACTGGGCAAATATATAATTGCCATTCTTTGTAAATATCGAACCAATGTTCCCCAGCATTTGAGATTAGTAGCTTAAAACACTGTCCATATAATAGAAGAATGAGGATTTAATTCTTGAAAAAAACTAAAATTTAAGACGATTTGATCTTATCGATGATTTTTTCCTTTGAAGACGAAGGGAGTTTCCTGGAATTGGCGGGGGCAAGATGAAACCACTTTTTCAAAGCCTTTGCTATCAGCAAACTTTGCTTTTGATAGGCATTGCAGGCTCTGCACATACTGGTATGTACCCACAACCTCGTTTTCTCCAACTTAGTAAGTGGCTCTATTTGTTCTTTCTCAATCAAAAGCGTGGCTTCTTTACAAGAAAGAAGCATCCAGTTCATAATTTCAACTAATTTCATACGCAATATTCAACCAACGCCAAACCATTTGAGTTCAAGGCATTTTTTCAGCATCAACTTTGCCCTGTGTATTACCTGCCAATAATTAGACTTGGTTATATTCAAATCCTGACAAATTAAACCAGCATCCTTGTCCAAAATAAATTTTGATAATATGGCCATTCTCCATTTTGAAGGTAAATCCTCCATGCAGATATCCATAATTTGAGTAAATGATTCGTTGTCCAATAAATGGCTTTCATTTTCCCAAGCTTCTTCTAAGCCATTGGTATTCCAATTATCCCCGGAATTGAAAAAAGAATTAGTGAATTGTGCACTCTTCTGGGTTTCTAAATCATCCATGCTAACCAGTTTACTGGAAGCTTTCCTGTAATGATCTATTATTTTGTTGTTAAGTATGCGGGTAAGCCAAGTTTTGGGGCCACTTTTACCTTTAAATTTCGGATAATTCCTCACTGCCGCCAAAAAGGTTTCTTGCACCAGGTCCTCTGCAACATTCTCATTACCCGTTTTGTGATAGGCCCACCGGTAAAGGTAATCTCCATGTTCATTTACCCAATCGGTGATGACTTCTTGAGCGGTTCTTTCCTTTGCGTTTTCCATAAAAGCTTAATCGATTTAGGAGTGTTATGCCTTATTCATAAGTAGGGTTTTCAACAATAATCCTAAATAAATCGATGTAGCCAGAATAAATTGTCTTGTAAAAGACTATTATGCAAAAACTGATTACAGATTTGGAAAAGATGATTTTAGGAATGCTATTTAAGCAATGAATGAACTGGCCATGGGAAGTAAGAAAACTAACAAATCCTGAACCTCTTCGATCAGCCATATCCTATCAGCATTTCTGAAAATCAATGAGCAAAATATAACAGTAGATGTTACTTGCATTAGGGTGCGACTGAAAGGCTATTTAAAAAGAATAATTCACCAAGGAAAACAGGTGAACACCTGTTTTCCTTGGTGAAAAAATTCAGCATATACATCATTTTATCTCTACCTGAAATTCATTGCTGGACCTGCCATTTGGGGTGACTACCACGTACCGCAGGGATAAGCGTTCCTGACCCTCACCGGGAATAGGCGCCATAAAGGGTCCGTGATATGGTGTGCCGGTTTGGTCGGCCTTATGACCGTCTACGGTGTAAAAAACACGTGCCTGACTCACCAGTGGCGTAATGCTAACTTTATGTCTACCTGAAGCCTTATCTACTTGTATTACCACCTCGGCTTCCGGTATCCTAAAGAACACCCCAGATGCTTCAAATTGCCTCAAATGATGTGGGAGTCGGTTCTTGCTGAAACTCTCGAAATTTTTTGATTCCTTTTCCCTCCATGCAACTTCTGCAAGTGCCAGGGCTCTGGGAAAAAGAAAATATTCCATTTTGTTATTGGTGGGAATATATTCTGTCCAAAGATTGGCCTGTACCCCGAGCACATGTTTGCTTTCCTCTATGCTAAGGGTCTCCGGTATGGGGCTATAACTGTACACTTTTTCCAGGGGCAAAAACCCGCCTATGGCCAATGGCTCTGTGGATTTGTCCTCGGCCTGATAATGGTCGAAATAAAGATGGCTGTTTGGGGTCATTATCACATCATGGCCCATTTTAGCGGCAGCTATGCCTCCCTTTTCACCACGCCAACTCATCACCGTGGCGTTTGGTGCCAGCCCTCCCTCCAAAATCTCATCCCATCCGATTAATTTCCGGCCATTTTGATTGAGGAATTTTTCTATTCTTCTGATAAAATAACTCTGAAGTTCGTGTTCGTCCTCCAGTTTTTCTTTTTTAATTACTCTTTGAGCGGCTGAGGAGGTGATCCAGTGGTCTTTGGGAACTTCATCACCACCTATATGTATGTAGGTGCTTGGGAAAATGTCCATAACCTCGGTAAGCACATCTTCCAGAAATTTAAAGGCCTTATCCGTGGGCCCATAGATGTTTTTGTGCACCCCCCAGTGCCCCGGAACTTTGGTGTCTATGGTATTGTCATAT